>CAMFCK010000133.1 GCA_945948775.1 uncultured Clostridia bacterium | reverse complement strand
TCATAGCCGGTGCCAAAAGCTTTGGCGCGCGGCAGGCAAGCATTGTTGTTGTAAGCATATCGTCACATATTCCGTTTGCAAGCTTTGCCACAATATTCGCCGTTGCCGGTGCAATCACCGCCAAATCTGCGCTCTCTGCAAGACTTATATGCTCTATTTCAAAGGAATGAGCACGGTCAAAGGTATCGGTAACCGCACGGGTTTTTGTAATGCCCTCAAAGGTAACGGGCGTAATCAGCCGGCAGGCATTTTCCGTCATAATAACATCTACCCTTGCGCCTGCCTTTACCAGCAATGACGCGAGCTGCGCGCTTTTATACGCCGCTATGCCGCCCGTCACTCCAAGGATTATCCTCTTTCCGTCAAGCATTTACACGGCTCCCTTCATCAATCAATTATATTTAAAGTATAGCAGATTTTGGCACAAAGCGCAACTGTTTTCGGACAAAATATATCGCTTCATACGAACAAAACCGACATCAGCAGTCTGAATCTTGACAAAATTCGCCGCAGGTAGTATACTATGGTTAAAAACTGAGTAAAAAGAGTGGAGTGCGAAAAATGACGCAGGAAATATTAAAGGGGATACTAATCCCGTTTTTAGGCACAGCATGCGGGGCGGCGTGTGTGTTCTTTATGAAAAAATCAATAAATGCGCTGCTGCAAAGAGCACTGACAGGATTTGCGGCAGGAGTTATGGTCGCAGCGTCGATATGGAGCCTGCTGATACCTGCAATGGAGCAGGCGGAGGCAATGGGAAAGCTGTCCTTTATTCCTGCTGCGGCAGGCTTCTGGCTGGGAATTTTATTTTTGCTGCTTTTAGACCATATAGTACCGCATCTGCATATGAACAGCAAACAGGCAGAGGGGCCGGAAAGCCGTCTGCAAAAAACGACCATGCTTATACTTGCTGTGGCACTCCACAATCTGCCTGAGGGGATGGCGGTAGGCATGGTATATGCCGGACTTCTGACCGGCGGCGCAAAAATCACCGCCGCAAGCGCGGCAGCTCTTGCTGTCGGAATTGCGATCCAGAATTTCCCGGAGGGCGCAATTATCTCCATGCCGCTCAAATCTGAGGGTGTAAAAAAATCAAAGGCATTTTTATACGGCGTATTATCCGGTGTTGTGGAGCCTGTCGGAGCGGTGCTTACAATTCTTGCATCAGAATTTATCCTCCCGGCGTTGCCGTATTTTCTGAGCTTTGCCGCAGGCGCGATGATTTATGTAGTTGTTGAGGAGCTGATACCGGAAATGTCCTCCGGCGAACATTCAAATATAGGAACACTGCTGTTTGCCGCGGGATTTTCTGTCATGATGATACTTGACGTTGCCTTGGGATAGTACAGCACAGTAAAAAACGGCTGTTTCGCCGAATGCGAAGCAGCCGTTTTCTTATTTGATATTAATCAACAATGGTCTTAACATAAGCAGCTATCTTGTCGCACTTGCAGTTAGCAAAAAACAAATCCTTGAACTGTGCGCCTGCGACAGCGCCCTTAACCAATTCGGGATCAAGCTGCGGCAGAATGTCAAGAAGCTCTCTGTGCGTAACCTTCTTAACCTCATTGAGGATTTTAGCGTTTCTCTGTTCGGGAACAGCTCTTTCCTTCGGATAACCGCCGCCCCACTCCTCAACAAACAGCTTTTCAAACACATACTGAAGATTAAGCTCTGCGCCCCAGCCCCAGCCCTTAGCAAAGGGAAGCGCGATTGCGTTGCCGTTGTTTACCTGAGTAAACTGATAAGCGTCGGTCGGATCAACAACATGACCGCACAGAACGCCCGGGAACGCGTTGCAGGCAAGCATTGCGCCCTCGCCGGTGCCACAGCCGGTGATAACAAGATCTGCCGCGCCGGAGTTTAAAAGTATTGCTGCAAGAATACCGATCTGCACATATGTAAGCTGTGCTTCACCATCAGCGGAATACATACCGTAATTGAACACCTCATGTCCCAAAGGCTCAACTACCTTTTTAAGCGTTTCCGCAATAATGCCGTTTTTAGCCGCCTGGCTGTTTTCATTAATTAATGCAATTTTCATTTGAAAAATCCTTTCTTTAAAAATATTATAGCTGTTTGTAAAAGTCAAAAATCGCGTAGAATAGGGATATTTTGAAATACTCTTATATTTATTTTCTCCACTCGGAGGCTCCCTTGTGTAAAGGGAGCTGTCACAAAGTGACTGAGGGATTGTTTTGCGTGGTATTGACACTCCTACCGCCGCCCTCCTTTACACAAAGAGGGTTTTGGGGAAAAGTTATCCACAATTTAGCAATTTCTTATTTTACAATCACCTATTAAAATATTACAATGTAAATTATACCATGTGCTCATATTTTCTTCAAGAGCTTTTATGATTTTTTACAATTTATTTATTCTGAAGCTCCGTTTCTGCCAGTAAAAGCAGCGGCTTCAAAAGCGGCAGCAGGTTCTGCGCGTTTTCGGGCAGGGTGATTTCCTCAGTTTCCGCACCGACGTCGAAGCTGCTCTTTGCCGAGAGATTAATCTTCATGCCGTCCATTTCAAGCTTTATTGACATATCAATATCCGAAAGGATCTCCTCTTTAACGCTGATTGTGCAGCTTATATCCATAACCGGCACATTCTCAGCTCCCGCGTCAAAATTATCTTCATCCGCTTGAGTCCATTCGACGCCGTTATTGGCATAAACAGCTTTAACATAATCCTTCACCATTGCAATATCAAACGCGAAAGATACATCACAGGAATTTTCGCTTACGGCGCTTACCTTCAGAGCGCCGCACTCAACCATTCCCTGGATAGCATCTACAGTTTCTTTAACAGTATAAAATGCATACGGTGAATTAACAGCGTCTTCTGAGTTTACGGACTCTTCTACCAGCTTGTCAATACTAAACCCCTCTCCGTAAAGGCCGTCAAACATAGCCTTCATTTCCGCGCTGTTATCAACGCCGGTCATCTCGGTAATGAGCGACAGATAATCGTCAAGAGAGATTTTATACCAGGTATCGCCCGGCAGTATTGAGGCAATGCTTCCCAGTTCTTCAGCCATAGAGGGCAGCGCATCCTTTATCTTCTCAATAGCATTGGTTTTAAGGTACATAATGCCTGTATTTGCGTCATAAATTCCGTCAAGCGTTACATCAGCAAGCGCAAGATTAAACTCCTCCGACGCAATTTCAAGCTTCTCAAGAACCGCTCCGCTTGCTTCAATACCGTTAAAAACAGAGCTTGTTCCCGTAAGCTTTAAAGCGAGCTTAAAGCTGCTGCCGGAAACCTCCGCCGGAACATCAATATCCATAGTCACATCAGAAATACCCGCGCCCTTTTCCGGCTGCTTTATCTGCATGCTGAGCAGTGTGTAAATCTCCGGCTTCTCTGTCTTCAATATATTCATATAGGCATCATAGTCATGCAAAACTATTGTGGCTTGTTCATTATACTCGTCACACCAGCCGACCTTTACGCCGAGCGCGTCAGAAAATGCACGCACAGGCACAAGCTTTTCATCAGACGTCATAATCGGCGCAGTATCAAGGGCAATCTCCGCACCGGAAACAGTACATTTTCCTGTTTTCTCGTCATAGGTGAGCGTATTTTCACCTTTGGTAAAGCTCCACACGCCGTTTTCTTCTAAAGCCTCTGCGCCGATAGCTGTACACAGCTCGTCAAGCTGCACCATTGCGCGGTCATTGATTATTTCGCCGTTCATTATAACGTTTTCTCCGTTATACACAACCGCCAGTTCCGCAGCGCTGACCGCCGTTGTACCGATCGCGGCAATAATGCCCGCAGCTATTGCCAGTTTTTTCAGCTTCATATTGACCTCCCTTATTTAATGACTGCCGAATAATCAAAAAATGTTGTCGCTATGCGACACATAA
>CAMFCK010000132.1 GCA_945948775.1 uncultured Clostridia bacterium | reverse complement strand
ACTGTCCGGATCGCCCATTTCTCCCCACGCCTGGATAAATCCTCCGCGTTCCTGAAAGCGCCCCATGAGATGCTCTGCCGCCTTTATTCCGTATTCCTTTGAACGTTCACAGCCTGTCAGTTTATAATCCGCAACACAGCTCAAGGAATACAAAAAACCAATATCATGATGATTTAATGCTACATCATTATCCAACCTGTCCTCCATATACGCCGTGTTCTTTTTTGCAAGCTCAAGATACTTTTTATCACCTGTATGCTCATACATCAAATACAGCATACCCGTCCAAAAGGTATCAGTCCAAGCCTTTCCGCCGTCGGTTTCATAAACATAACCATGGCTCTGAGGCCCCGGAAATTTTTCGCCGTAATCTGCCATTCCGCGGTCAATCCGCTGCTGTGCAAAGCTCATTGCATCTTCAAGCTTTTTTATATTCACTTTACTTCTTCCTTTCACCGAATAAATTCTAATAAATATTACCATACTTTCATTATAAAGTCAACCAAATTTACATCTTTTACACAGCAAAAAAAAGAATTTTTTTATAACAAACGGTTGACAATTATGGCAAGATGTAGTATAATTATTTTTGTTGGTTTGACAGAGCAGGTTTAATTCTTTTTAATTTCTGTCAGTATCTGCATGCTTACAGCATAATTGCATATAAGTATTTCGGGAATTAGCGCAGTTTGGTAGCGCGCTTCGTTCGGGACGAAGAGGCCGCAGGTTCAAATCCTGTATTCCCGACCAACAAAAACCTCAGTAACCAAGCGGTTTCTGAGGTTTTTGCTTTGTCTAAAAAATATGTATTATGCGTTCCGTGAATTAATGAAATGAATATAACTATTTTTTAAAAATATACGGCATAATGCCCATATTGCATAAAAACAAAATCAAAGCTGTAATAAAAGGATTTATAAGTCCTTTTATTACAGCTTTTTTAATATCTATGTGATTCTGTTAACAATCAGACGCAGCCCTGAGCCTTCATTGCTTCTGCAACCTTCAGGAAGCCTGCAATGTTTGCACCTGCCATATAGTTGCCTTCAAGGCCGTACTCCTTTGCAGCGCTGTCGCAAGCTGCAAATATGCTCTTCATGATGCCCTTAAGCTTTGAGTCAACCTCCTCAAATGTCCATGAAAGACGCTCGGAGTTCTGGCTCATCTCAAGACCGGAGGTGGCAACACCGCCTGCATTTGCAGCCTTAGCCGGTCCATAAAGTATACCATTCTTCAGATACACCTCAATAGCTTCAGGTGTAGAAGGCATATTAGCACCCTCTGCTACAGCGAAGCAGCCGTTTTTAACAAGAGCCTCTGCACTTGCCTTGTCTATTTCATTCTGTGTTGCACACGGAAGTGCAATATCGCAGGGAATTGTCCATATGCCGCTGCAGCCTTCTGTATAAACAGCGTCGGGATGTGTATTAACATACTCCTTGATTCTCTTTCTTTCAACTTCCTTAAGCTGCTTTACGCAGTCAAGATCAATGCCATTCTTATCATATATATAGCCGTTTGAATCAGAAAGAGCAACTACCTTTGCGCCAAGCTCTGTAGCCTTTTGTGTAGCATAAATAGCAACATTGCCCGAACCGGAGATAACAACAGTTTTGCCCTCAAAGCTCTTGCCGTTAGCCTTCAGCATTTCATCTGTAAAGTAGCAAAGACCATAGCCTGTAGCCTCGGTTCTTGCAAGTGAGCCGCCGTATGTAAGGCCCTTTCCGGTCAAAACGCCTGTGAACTCATTTCTCAAACGCTTATACTGGCCGAACATATAGCCGATTTCACGCGCACCCGTACCGATATCGCCGGCAGGAACGTCGCAGTCAGCGCCGATATGCTTGGAAAGCTCTGTCATAAAGCTCTGGCAGAAGCGCATAACCTCGCCGTCAGACTTACCCTTCGGGTCAAAGTCAGAGCCGCCCTTGCCGCCGCCCATCGGCAGCGTTGTAAGGCTGTTTTTAAATACCTGTTCAAAGCCGAGGAACTTGATAATACCTATGTAAACCGACGGATGCAGACGAATACCGCCCTTGTACGGTCCGATAGCCGAGTTATACTGAACTCTGAAGCCGCGGTTTACCTGTACCTTTCCATTGTCATCAACCCAGGGTACGCGGAAAATAATCTGTCTTTCAGGCTCTACCAGTCTGTCGATAACACCCGCCTCAACCAAATCCGGACGTCTTTCAACAACCGGCTCAAGGCTTTCCAAAACCTCTGTTACCGCCTGGATAAACTCCGGCTCACCTGCGTTACGTTTTTTGACGGTTTCCAAAACCCCGTTCAAATACTCGTTTTTCATTAATAAATCCCTCCGTAAACAGTGTATAAAGTTTCATAAAACCAACAATATTATACGCTTCAAACTTATAAAAATCAAGTAATTTCCAACAAAAAAATGAACTTTTTTGTTGGAAAATGTTAGTGTAAATTAACATTCCCATTATTATGCGGTTTTCTACATAATTATAAATTAAAATTTTTTTAACATATGAAAAAGCCGACAGCCACGCGGCTATCGGCGGATAATTATTCGGGGTCGGCAGCAGTTTCTGGCAAAAGCTCCTGCTCATAACGCGAAATAATCGCATCTTCAAGCATATCGCGCATTTGCTTATTAATAGGATGCGCAATATCCTTATATTCGTTATCAGGCGTTTTACGCGACGGCATCGCGGTAAAAAGCTTGTCCTGACCCTCGATGATCTTTATGTCATGTACAACAAAGGCATTGTCAAATGTAACAGATACAACCGCCTTCATTTTCCCCTCAGATGATATTCGCTTTACTCTGATATCTGTAATATCCAACATCTTCACCACCCTCCACAGAGCAAAACATAGTCTGATATTTACTGCTGTCTGTCCAAGATGATGCAATTTACATTACAGCTATATTATAAACTACAAGTAAAGATTTGTCAACTGTTTGATAAAAAATGTTTGTTGAAACTATCTCAAAACTCCGACAATGGAAATAAAATGCAAAATAACATTACAAAGACTTTACAAAATGACGATTTTAGGTTAAAATAAAACTTGGCGATATATATTAAATTTAGAATAACAAGATTTTTGAAAGGTTGATTATATATGTCTGAGTTTACGCTTAGCAATATTAAAAGCGGAGCTGTAATACATTTTATCGGGATCGGCGGCATCAGCATGAGCGGGCTTGCGGAAATCATGAAAAGCAGAGGATACAATGTCAGCGGCTCCGACTGGCACAAATCCCACATAACCGACAAGCTTGAGGCTTTAGGAATTACTGTTTTTGAAGGTCAGAGCGCCGCAAATGCAGAAAATGCAGATATCGTTGTGTATACCGCAGCGGTAAAAGATAATAATCCGGAGCTTGTGGCAGCAAGAAAAAAAGGTATTCCTACCATAAACCGCGCAGACTTTCTGGGCGCTATAATGCATGAATTTTCAGAGGCAGTAGGCGTTGCCGGCACTCACGGAAAAACCACCACCACCTCAATACTTGCTCATGCTATGCTGAAGGCAGGCACCGATGCCACTATCAGCATAGGCGGCGAGCTTGATCTTATCGGCGGCAATGTACGCACAGGACATAGTGAATATTTCGTCACAGAAGCCTGCGAATACACCAACAGCTTTTTAAGCTTTTTCCCCAAAATAGCAGTTATAACAAATATAGAAGCCGATCATCTGGACTTTTTCTCAGGCATTGATGAAATTATCGAAAGCTTCCGCCGTTTTGCAATGCTGACAAAGAATATCGGACATGTAGTAGGCTGCGGCGATGATGAAAATGTACAAAAAGCGCTTGCAGATACCGGATTAAATATTGTATACTACGGCATGTCCGACAAAAATGATTATTACCCTGTTAATATCAGATATACTGCCGGTTATCC
>CAMFCK010000131.1 GCA_945948775.1 uncultured Clostridia bacterium | reverse complement strand
GGGGGGTAAAATAGCCATATGTATACATATACATAAGCTATACATTTTTTATTAAGAAAGGACTTGATGGAATGAACATTAAGAAATTGTTATCATTGCTTCTTTCTGCGGCAATGATAAGTGCGGCTTCAGCTGTCACGGTTTTCGCCGACGAGACTTATGAAGCTGAGATTGGCGGAACACAGTACCCTACATTGGCGGACGCTGTAAGCAATGCTGATACGGGCGACACGGTAAAATTATTAAACGACGTTTCAGTAACCGGCAAAGGTATTGACGTGGTAAAAAGTATCACTTTTGACTTTGCCGGAAAAAATGTAACCGGTACTGCCGGCATGGCCGGTTACGGTGCATTTAATATATATGGCGAAGGTGTAACAGTTACTTTTAACGGTGAAGGAAGCGTTATTGATACCTCTGGCCTCAACTACACATTTTATATAGGTGATAATGCCTCAATTATTATAAACAGCGGCAAATATCATGGAAGTACAGGCGGCTGCATCTTTGCACAATTAGGCGATGTCGCAATAAACGGCGGTACTTTTAGCTGCAATGCTTACCGCGGAAATTGTTTTGTCCTCAACAAACTGGATACAAATAAAGAATCATGTAATTTTGTTGTAAAAGGCGGCACATTTATTAACCTTGATCCTTCTGCAAATAATAATGAAAATCCTGCTGAAAATCAGGTGGCAGATGGTTATAAGGTAGTATCTGAAACTATTGGCAGTGATACATATTATACCGTAGTCAAGGATTTAGGCGAAGCCGTAGCTTTTACAAGCGAAGAAGATACTTCAACTACAGCCGGATATTTCTTTAATGTAACAAAGGCTGTTGATGAAAAAACAACCGCAGTTGCAACATTTAGTGCTGACAATAAAACTCTTGAAAAGACATTAGACCTCTCATCAATTGATGGCGAAGGAAGCATCGCATTTTCCATTCTTCTGGTCGGTGCTCCTGAAGGCGTAACCGGTAATATTCTATACAAATAATAGAGTAACTTGACGCAAAGCGTGGCGAGAGAATTGTAAATGACGGCAACAAGCCCTCAGTCATCTCACGCTGATATCTCCCTTTTAAGCAAGCGTTCAAATTTTAAATATGAGAAACGCGCGCTTATGCAAGGGAGACTATAATACGGGATTTCCTATTCCAAGCAATTTGTAGTTTTCTGCAATTGCCTATATGTAAATTGAAAGGAGCGAATTACTATGCAAAAGTACACAAAACCTGAACTGCGTATAAGCAGATTCTGCGTTGATGATATTATTACAGACAGCGGCGCCCTTGCACCGTCAACTGCAAGCGGCTATGTATCCGCAGATAATAACGTTAGCATTGCCGATACAACCTATATCATTGACTGGAATAACCAGGAATAATTCAGTACCGAACAAAAAAGCTGTTGCATTTAGCGCAGACCGCATTTGGCTTTGGTTTTTCCGTTCTGCATCTAGATTCAATCAGCCCATAAGAGGGTATTGCTTAATGCGCAACACCCTCTTATTTTTTATCCTGTTATTACGGCTGTGGAGGTTTTTTCATCCCATTTCACCTTGCAGCCCAGACAGTCCGCTATAAATCTCAGCGGAACCATCGTTCTGCCGTCCTTAATATACGGCGCGCAGTCAAGAGCGTATGCCTGCGAATCGCAGTATGCCGTTTTATCACCCGGCGAAAGCCTTACTGTATGTCCCGCGCGTTTTATTAAAATGATATTCACTCCGGAAAACCAGATTACCTGTGCTCCGAGCTTTTCTGCCAAAAATCTCAGCGGAACCATTGTTCTGCCGTTTGTTATTTCCGGACTTGCTTCAAACGAAAGATACTCTCCGTTAAGCATTACGGTTGCCGCAGCCCTCGGTATATCGTCATATTCAAAGGTTTCGTATTTTGTTGCAACATAGATTTTTCCGTTCATCCGATAAACCTTCAACAGCTCTAACAACCCTGACGGCAGACGCAAATCCGTCCAGTTTATGCCGTCACGCGAAACGCTCAGTATATTTTCGGTATCAACGTCCGTTGTATATTCCTGATATGATTTTTTATAATAGAACAGACCGTCCGCAGCATACATAAGCGGCGGCGTTTCACGCTCAAAATTGATTTTTCTTCCGCTGCCGCCCGATGTTCTGCGATACAGCGGCCATATCTTTCTCACAAGTGTAAATTCGCCGTTTCTTACCGGAAGCACCGTAGCGTCCTCTATAGGAATAAATCTGCGGTAGGTATTATCCTCCGACTGATAAAACGCATCCGACTGCACATAAAGCGTATGGTCGGAATACACCATGTTATAAACATAGTCCGGGAAGGTACAGTAATGCTGATATTCCATGTTCTCATCAAGAAAATACACCTTATTTTTCGCGCTTTTATACTCAATTTTCCAATCACTGTATCTGTCCCATACGCTGTATTTTGCAGCATAGCCCTTATCAGTCTTAACAAGCGTTATTTCATAATCCTCCTCCCTGAACAAATCCCTTGTTGCGCCCGGAAGCTCTATCTGCTTCCATTCTTGGGTTTCGCTTATCCGGCGGAAAAGATTGCCGTCCTCCCATTTCATATACTCCCCGCCGGTGTAGAACACCCGCGCAAGCTCATTTATTTCATTATACTCCGGAATCGGAGTAGTTTGTTTTTCTGCAAGATTTTTGTGATCGTCCACGCGAAGAATATTCTTCTGACCGCCATAGGTATTGGTCGGCAAAATCACATCAAGAATATACCTCTTTGTTTCGCCCGGCATGACCTCCGCGCTGAAAAGACATTCCTCCTTCTGCTCACCCCAGGTTATATGTTTATTCAGCGCATACGGATTTTCGCGCGTCAGCGTATACGGATTAAGAATATTTCCCTCTTCATCACGCACTATGACGATATTGCTTGAGCAGGAGCTTTCTATAAAGTAATTCAGCGACCGCGGCTCAGCGGCGGTATTGGTAATAGTGATATTATGACGGTTGGTAACGCCGAAATTTCCGAGATTAAACTGCAATTCGGAATAAAGCGGTTTTTGTGCGTCATACTCCGGCAGCTCATTGTTCGGGCGGTAATCCTCCGCGCTCCATGCATAATCCTGTCTGTACTCCTTTGTGTCATAGTGGTAAAGATCCATTTTCCATATATTATCGCGTTCACTCTCCGGCACGCCGACGCCGTACATTTCCAGTTTTTCATCGTCCTTATAGGTGAAACCGAGCATATCCGAGCATGCTCCTGCGCTCATAACTGCGGCGCTTCCGTCATGGGCGGGGTTTATATTGGTCATCCAGTACGGCACAATATTCCCGTTAGGATAATAGCTGTTAAACACGCGCACAGCAAGATTTTTGCCAAGCTGCGTATCATCGTTTATATTAATATCAAAATCAGCCTCAACTATCGGCAGCGAATCGGTACATATGCCTTTTATCGTTGTATCCTGTACATAGCGTCCCGGCTTTGCATCGGGATTGTGCATGCTCCTGTCGCGGAGTATACCGCTGCTTTTTAATGCAACGCAGTTAACATCAGCGCTGCCGGATTCAATCGTAAAATTAATAAGCATATTAAAGGTCACCTGCGGCGGCAGAACCTCATAATTATATATATATTTGCTTGCCCAGTCGTTTCCGCCGTTAAGGGTTATCCTTGCCGGAAGCTTGGTTTTTCCGGTGTAATGCACATACTGCTCAGTACCGTTTGTAGGGCGTATGTCAACGCCGAGCAGATCCGACCACGCTCCGAGGCAGTCCCAGTATTCGCTTGACTGCGGCACATAATAGCCCGCGGAGTTAATTGTTATGACTGCTTTATCATCACTTTTAAATTCCACATCCGGCTCAATATTAAAGGCAGTCCAGTTATAATAGCACAAAAACAGCGTATATT
>CAMFCK010000130.1 GCA_945948775.1 uncultured Clostridia bacterium | reverse complement strand
GGGTACAAACGCGATAGCACAGGTGCTCGCAGACATAGACGCCACTACCATCATCGGCGGCGGCGACAGCGTTGCAGCGGTAAATCAGGCAGGTCTGGGCGATAAAATGAGCCACATTTCAACCGGCGGCGGCGCATCGCTGGAGTTCCTTGAGGGTAAGGAGCTTCCGGGAATAGTAGCATTAAACGACAGATAATTATTAACGAGGTAGATAAAAATGGGTAAATATATAATTGCAGGAAACTGGAAGATGAACAAGCTTCCGAGCGAAACATATGATTTTGTAAAAGAGGTTGCGGCAAAGGTTTCAAACGCATCATGCGAGGTTGTCTGCTGCACTCCGTATGTATGCCTTGCACCGGCTGTAGAAGCGGCAAAGGGTACAAATGTTAAAATCGGCGCAGAAAATCTGCACTTTGAGGACAAGGGCGCGTTTACCGGCGAGGTGTCGGCGGACATGCTTGCTGATTTGGGCGTTGAGTATGTTATTATCGGACATTCCGAAAGACGTCAGTATTTTGCCGAAACGGACGAAACGGTAAATCTTAAAACGAAAAAGGCTCTTTCCAAGGGACTTGTTCCGATTGTATGCGTAGGCGAAAGCCTTGAGCAGCGCGAAGCCGGCGTTACGATGGATCTTATCTCAATGCAGGTAAAGAAAGCGTTTATCGGCATTGATGCGGCTGACGCTGCAAAGGTTGTTATCGCATATGAGCCTATCTGGGCGATCGGTACCGGCAAAACAGCTACCGCAGAGCAGGCAGAGGAGGTTTGCGCAGGAATCAGAGCGGTAATAGCAGGGCTTTACGGCGATGATACCGCAAAGGCTGTCACTATTCAGTACGGCGGCAGCATGAATGCCGGTAATGCGGCAGAGCTTCTGGCAAAGCCGAATATTGACGGCGGACTTATCGGCGGAGCGTCCTTGAAATCGGAGGACTTCTCCGTTATTGTAGGCGCGGCAAAATAACATAGCAGCTACATGGCGCCATTGACGCACAGCGTTGGTGGCGTCTTTAATAAAAGAACACAGAAAGGCGAATATATAATGGCAAAGAAAACAATCGCATTACTGATAATGGACGGCTACGGTCTTTCGGAAAATGTTGAGGGCAACGCTGTAAAAGCGGCAAAAACGCCGCGTCTTGACAGCTTTTTTGCGGATTATCCCAACACTATTCTATATGCGAGCGGTCTTGCTGTAGGACTGCCCGACGGTCAGATGGGCAATTCCGAGGTGGGGCATACAAATATCGGCGCAGGCCGCGTTGTATATCAGATGCTCGTTAAAATTTCAAAGGATATAGAGGACGGTGCGTTTTTCTCAAACAAGGCGCTTTTGGGCGCGATGGAAAACTGCAAAAAGCATAACAGCGCGCTGCATCTGTTCGGACTTCTGTCGGACGGCGGCGTTCACAGCCATATCGACCATCTGGTAGGGCTTATTGATATGGCACGCAAAAACGATATAAAAAAGGTATACGTACACGCATTCCTGGACGGACGTGACGTGTCGCCGACCTCCGGCGCGGGCTTTATGCAGCAGCTTTGCGACGCTATGGATAAGATAGGCGTTGGCAAGGTGGCAACTGTTGCAGGCAGATATTACGCAATGGACCGTGATTTTGCATGGGACAGGGTTGAAAAGGCATATAATGCAATGGTTATGGGCGAGGGCAACCGCGCTGATGATCCGGTGGAGGCAATAAAGGCTTCATATGACGACGGCGTTACCGATGAATTTGTCGTTCCGACGGTTATTGATACGGAGGGCATGATAGGAGAAAATGACAGTATAGTAAGCTTTAACTTCCGCCCCGACCGTGCAAGGCAGATAACAAGAACCTTTGCAGACCCCGCATTTGACGGATTTGTACGCAAGAAGGGGTATTTTAAGAACTATTTTGTCTGCATGGCGCAGTATGACGCGCTTATGCCGAATGTAACGGTGGCATATCCGCCGGAGGAGCTTAGCATGACCTTCGGAGAATATGTCAGCAAAAAGGGACTCACACAGCTTCGCATTGCGGAAACGCAAAAATATGCGCATGTGACATTTTTCTTTAACGGCGGTGAGGAAAAGCAGTTTGACGGCGAGGAAAGAATACTTATCCAGTCGCCGGACGTCCCCACCTTTGATTTAAAGCCGGAAATGAGTGCGTATGAGGTGACTGACGCGGTATGCAAGGCAATAGACGAGGAGAAATTTGATGTTATTATATTGAATTTTGCAAACTGCGATATGGTAGGACATACCGGAATTTTTGACGCGGCTGTAAAGGCAGTCGAGGCAGTTGATGAGTGCGTGGGCAGAGTTGTGGATAAGCTGCTGGAGCATGGGGGCAAGGCGCTTATCACGGCGGATCACGGCAATGCGGACTGTCTTATTGACCCGGTAACGCATGATGTGTTTACGGCACATACCACCAATCCTGTTCCGCTTATCGTTATCGGCGAGGGTGATGTAAAGCTGAAGCGCGGCAAGCTCGGCGATATTGCACCGACAATGCTCGATATGATGAAGTTGGATAAGCCGGCGGAAATGACCGGTGAAAGCCTCATAGAAAGATAATACTAAAAATATTCATAAATAAAAAACACCGGAATTGCGGTATGTACGCAGTTCCGGTGTTTTTTCAGGAAAAATAAAGAGAGTTTTGAGAAGGTTTTGTCAGTTCTGCCTTGGGCAGTCATTCTGCTTCTGATTTTGCTTCTGGTTCTGATTTTGATTTTGGTTCTGATTTTGATTTTGGTTCTGCTTCTGATTTTTTTGGTTTTGATTTTGATTTTGCTTCTGGTTGTTTCTGTTGTTCTGGAAGTTATTGTCCATGATACACCTTTAATCCTTTCGCCTGCCGGAAGGTATCCCTGCGTCCCCTGCGGCAGGCATAAATTAAGACGCAGTTTTTATTTTTCTGCACAGCCGGCAGGAAGTCGGGAACAAACGGCAGCGCCGTTTGTTTTCCTCTTCCGCCTTAGCTGTGCTGTGCGGATTGCTCCGACATGATATATATTGCCCTAAAGTGAGTAAAATATACGAAATTCCCTTGAAAAATTAATGAAAAAATGATATAATAACATTATTCAGACTAATGTAAAGTATTGCGGTAGAAACCGCCAAAACGGAGAAAAATATGCGGAATAAAATCTGGTGCTATAAAAACCGGGGCACCGACGTCGCTAAGATTGAAGAATTTTCAAAAGAAAATCATCTGCCGCCGGTCATAGCGGTAATCTTGTTTAACCGCGGCATAACCAACAAAGATGCGGCGCGCGCCTTTTTACAAAAAACGCTTGACGGCGTTCATAATCCGTTCCTTTTAAACGATATGGAAATTGCCGCGGACAGAATTGTGCAGGCAATCGAAAAAGGCGAAAAAATAGTCGTTTACGGTGACTATTATGTGGACGGCATAACCTCTACGGTGCTTTTGTACGGCTTTTTAAAAGCGGAGGGAGCAAATGTGGATTATTACATCCCAGACCGGATCGGCGAAGGCTACGGCATAAATATTATGGCGATAAACCGCATTGCAAAAGACGGCGCACAGCTTATGATTACAGTAGACTGCGGAATAACAGCCGTAGGCGAGGTGGAATTTGCAAGAACTCAGAAGCTTGACATCATAATAACAGACCACCATACCTGCAAGGAGGAGCTGCCGCGCGCTTTTGCGGCGGTCAATCCCAAACGTCCGGACAGCGAATACCCTTTTGATTCGCTGGCGGGAGTGGGCGTTGCGTTCAAGCTTGCGCTTGCAGTAACAAAAAAGCTGGGAAAAAATACAAAAGAAACATTTTTAAAATATGCAGAGCTTGCTGCTGTGGGCACGATTGCGGACGTTGTGCCGGTGCTTGATGAAAACAGAATAATAATAGAACGCGGACTGGACATA
>CAMFCK010000129.1 GCA_945948775.1 uncultured Clostridia bacterium | reverse complement strand
CGATAATTGAAAAATCGGTATATCCGGTCTTTGACGCAAAAAAGCTGATGAAATATATAACAGCAGGCGCAGGCGCGGTGCTAGCGCTTGTTGTCATTGCACTTCCGTTTGGAATTAAAAATGTGGCGATGCAGTATATAAAAACGCTTTCGTCATATCAGTATTGCACGGTTAATGCATATAACGTATGGGCGGCATTCGGTATGAACTGGATAAAGCTTACACCCTTTACCTCCATGATAGGAACGCTTGCGATTGCAGCGGTAGTTGCGGCGTCGGCGGTACTGTTTTCAAGAACCGGGGACAAGTCAAAATATTTCTGGATTGCAGGCTTTATTTGCTTTTCAACCTTCATGTTTGCCAACAAAATGCATGACAGGTATGCGTATCCTGCGATATTGATGCTGATAGCGGCATTTGTTATGAAGCAGAGCAATGAAAGCTATGCCGGGTATCTTGCGGTGACGTTGACTCAGTTTATTAATGCTGCGTATGTCCTGTTTTTCTATGATGCCGGCAGCTATTTTTCCTCGTTTCAGGCAACGGCGGCTGTGATTTTCGGATTTCTCGGTCTTGCTGCATATGCGGTGGTTTTATATGCAACTCTTCGCTGTTATTCGGGAGTAACCGGACGGGAGCATAAGGCGGCTGCAAAAACGTCTAAGTCTGCCGCAGAATCAAGAAACCGGACTAAATCGGGACAGGAGATTTTGAGCTCAATGCAGAATTACCGTATGACGCGTAAGGATGCGGCTGTACTTGCAGTCATTACTGCGGTCTATTCTGGTATTGCTCTGTTTAATCTCGGTGATATGAGGGCACCGCAGAGCGGAATAACGCTTGATAAAAGTGCAGTAAGCTTTGATATTGACGCCGAGGGCGGCATCTCGCAGATGAAGCTTTATCTGGGAGCGTATAATCTTAAAGCCGATAATGCGCTGAAGATCAGTCTGCGTGACGCAGACGGTGAAATCACCTATGAAAAGCAGCTTGACAGCGGTGCGGTTTTCTGCTGGACGGAATATGATATGGAAGGAAACAGCGCGGCAAGCATCACGCTTGAGACGGACGCAAGAGTGATGCTGATGGAGGCGGCGTTTCTTGATGATGACGGAGGGCTTATAAAAACCTCCGGCGGAGGAGAGCTCTTTGATGAACAGGAGCTTGTTCCTGAACGTAAAAGCTTCAGAAACGGAACCTATTTTGACGAGATATACCATGCGCGCACGGCATATGAGTTTATCCACAAGCTGCCGGTGTTTGAATGGACGCATCCGCCGCTTGGAAAGGTGTTTATCTCACTTGGTATACGCGCGTTCGGAATGACGCCCTTCGGCTGGAGAATTGTAGGAACGCTGTTTGGTATATTTATGATTCCGGCTATATATCTTTTTGCAAAGAAAATGTTTGGAAAAACTTCGGTTACTGCGTTTTGTACGGTGCTGTTCACCTTTGATTTCATGCACTTTGCGCAGACGCGTATAGCGACGATAGATGTGTATATAACCTTCTTTATTATATTGATGTATCTGTTTATGCTGATGTATTTCAGAATGAGCTTCTATGATACGGATTTCAGAAAAACGCTTGTTCCTCTCGGCTTGTGCGGTATCTGTTTCGGACTGGGTACTGCTTCTAAATGGACGGGAATGTATGCCGGAGCAGGGCTTGCGGTTATCTTCTTTATATATATGCTCGAAAGATACACAGAGTATAAGTATGCGCAAGAGACGCCGAAAGGCATGACCGACGGCATATCTCACGAATATATTATAAGCGTGTTCCCGAAATTTGCAAGGAATACAATACTTTTCTGCGTGGCATTTTTCGTTGTGATACCTGCGCTGATATATTTGCTGTCGTATATACCGTTTGCCAATGCAAACGGAACAGGCTTTGCCGGAATCATCAAAAATCAGAGCGATATGTTCAATTATCACAGAAACGTTACCGAAGGTCACAGCTTTGCCTCGGAATGGTATAAATGGCCGATAATGTACCGCCCCATTTGGTACTATTCCGGTACGGTATCCGATACTGTTAAGGAGGGAATAAGCTCTTTCGGAAATCCGCTTGTGTGGTGGGCGGGAATACCGGCATTTTTCTATGTTGTTTACTGCGCTTTTGCAAAAAAGGATAGAAATGCGCTGTTTCTGAGCATTGGATATCTCGCCGAGCTTTTGCCTTGGATTCCGGTAACAAGGGTGACATTTATATATCATTATTTCCCGTGCGTACCGTTCGTGGCAATGATGATTGCCTACTCTGCTAAGGAACTGATAAAAAATGAAAAAACAAGAAATCGGACGATGCTCGTTTATGCCGCCGCCGCCGTCGTGCTGTTTGCAATGTTTTATCCGGTGCTGTCCGGCTGGCCTGTATCGGTTGAGTATGTGCGGAATTTTCTGAAATGGTCAAGTCAATGGGTGCTCGTTTCGGGTGCCTGAGCTGAAGGGAGAATGGATTTGCAATGGAAATAAGAGAGATTGATTCAGAACTGATAACGCAGACCGTTGCGGAAATGTGCATCAGCGCAAACTGCTATATCGACACAAAAATCAAGGCTGCGCTTGAAAGAGAGTCTGTGCGTGAAAAATCGGAGGTAGGCAGGGGGATATTGAAAAACCTTCTGAAAAATGCCGAGATTGCCGCGGATAAGCAAATACCTATCTGTCAGGATACGGGAATGGCTGTGTTTTTTATCGAGATAGGGAAGGACGTGCATATTAATGGCAAGAATCTGACCGATGCGGTAAATGACGGAGTACGAAAAGGCTATACCGAGGGCTATCTGCGAAAGTCTGTCGTCAGGGAGCCGTTAATGAGGGAAAATACAGGTGACAATACGCCGGCAGTAATATATACCGAGCAGGTTGACGGGGATAAGATAAAAATCACATATGCGCCTAAGGGCTTTGGCAGCGAAAACAAGTCGGCTCTTAAAATGCTTAACCCCTCAGACGGTGTGGAGGGCGTTATAGATTTTGTTACCGAAACGGTAAGAAAGGCAGGCGCAAATCCTTGTCCGCCGATGGTTGTCGGAGTAGGCATCGGCGGGACGATGGACAAGGCAGCATATCTTGCAAAAAAGGCTCTTGTTCGGGATATTGACAAGCCAAACAGCGTGGAGTATTACGCACAGCTTGAAAAAACGCTTCTTGATCGAATCAATATGCTTGGAATAGGACCTCAGGGGATGGGCGGCACAACTACTGCGCTTGCGGTCAATATCGAGGTGTTTGCAACGCATATTGCAGGACTTCCGGTGGCGGTAAATATTAACTGCCATGCTACGCGCCACGCGTCTTGCGTAATATGAGCTGAGAAAAAATTAAAAAATTTTTGTCATGAGGTTGTATTTGCGGCAAAAATAATGTATAATTAATTGTTAAGAAAAAATGCGGTGCTGACACTGCTGTGGCAGTACATAGATAAAACCCATAATAACAGGCTTTTTGAGTTTATCCCCGCAGTTTGGAAAGGAAGAAAAGAATGCGGATTTTTAATACAATGACGCGCAAAAAAGAAGAATTCGTTCCTATGGACAGGAATGAGGTGAAGATGTATGCCTGCGGACCTACGGTTTATAACTATATCCATATAGGAAACGCTCGTCCGCTTATTATATTTGATACAATGCGCCGTTATCTTGAATACCGTGGCTACAAGGTGAAATTTGTGCAGAATTTCACTGACGTTGACGATAAAATGATAAAACGCGCTAATGAGGAGGGCATAACTGTCGCGGAGCTTGCCGACCGGTTTATCGGCGAGTATTTCAAGGATGCAAAAGCGCTTGGCGTGCATGAGGCGACCGTTCATCCGCGCGCGACCGAGAATATAGACGCTATAATTGATATAATAAAGAAGCTTGAGCAAAACGGCTATGCCTATAATGTTGACGGCAATGTTTATTTCC
>CAMFCK010000128.1 GCA_945948775.1 uncultured Clostridia bacterium | reverse complement strand
ACCTTTGAGGTCACCAAAAACAATACTCCACCTATATTTATCTACAAGACATCCGATCAGTCTGCTGCTCTGGGAGATATACGGCAGATACGCTTAGGCAGCGACAAAATAATTGTTGTCGCATCAAACGATTCAGTACGCGCTATAATAGCCGTACAATAAGGAGGTTACCTTGATGAAACAGACAATAAAACGCATTTTATCCTCATTGCTATCACTAACGGTAATTGCGTCAGCCTTTACAGCAGCTCCGGCATTTGCTGAGTCTGAGCTTGTGTATTCGCTTACTGCTGATGATTACGATGCAGATATGACAAAATACGGTATGAGCTATAATTCCTCCTCCATTATATGGAGCGTTGTACAGCAGTCAAATATCCCCGAATCGGTAAATACCACCGCCATACGCTTCTCGACAAGAAGCAACGTTGGCGATACACAGCTTGTAAAGCACAGCTTTTCAAAAGATACCGTAAATAAGCCGGATACATTTTCAGACGGCGTCTATACCCTTGAAGCAGAGTTTGCGCCTCTTTATAAAAATGACGGCTATATTGCAATGACTGTATACGGCTCAAGCAGCGCCGGCTCAGAGCAGAGCATAGCACAGCTTCGTTTCACGGCTTCGTCAAACACAACAGGAACAGCTTATTTTGCCGATAAAAACGGTAACGCCGTAAGCAGGAAGCTGGACATAACTCCTAGCGTGGATGCAGGAAAATATGCCGCTGCGGTATATTATGTGAAATATGAATTTGACCTTAACTCAGGAACCTACAGCGCATGGCTTGATATCTGCAAGACTGCCTCTTCCGATTACAGCCAGGTAACAGCATCAGATGACAATCTGATGGTAGACAACGAGCCTATGAACGAAAGTGATATATCCGCTCTTACCGCCTACAGCTTTGATATTACCGAAAGTACCTATACCAACGGTATCTGGTTCAACAATGTATCGGTCTCAAAAGCGGAAGCGCAGATAAAGGATGATGATGAAAGCGTTATAGCCCGCGCGCAGAGCTATCTTAACTCATTAAAACTCACGCAAAACCACAATGACGCTTCAGGCGACCTCACACTTCCCCCCTCCTGGACCGACAGTATAACCGAAAAGAAGCTTGATATCGAATGGACTTCATCTGATGAAAGCATCTACGGCTCAGACGGCGTGTATAACGGCGAGCAGCGTCCGGAAGAAGATAAAAAGGTGACTCTCAGCGCAGGCATACCGCTTGGAGAATACACCGCCTCCGCAGACTATGTGCTCACCGTAAAGAAATATTCTAACGAAGTTCTTATCGACTATGAGGATTTCTCCGGCAAAACCGTTTCGGGCAACAGCATAGACGGCTGGGAGTTTTACGACAACACCGAGCAGATTGCGGCGCACAGCGCTCTGAAGCTTTCGATGAATAACGGTCAGCTTGTAATTACCAAGAACGCAACCAGCGAAAGCAGCTATCAGCCTCGCTATAAATCCATGTACCGCTTTAAAAGATATATCGAACGCTACAGCGATGAAACACACACCGAAACCTATCAGACCGGCTTTACCGGCAGATATAAAGTGGTTGCAAACGTCACCCACAGCGTAAGCTCTGGCGCGCAGTTCCAGCTCCAAAACATTGCTGCCGGCAGCAGCAGTGAAGTTCCTGCCATACCGTTTCAGATATGCATAAGCAATTCAAACATTTACGAGTATATAAGCAGCAGCGATCAGCCTGTTATATACCCCTCATCAGTAAGCGGCAAGGAATCAGTCTATACTTATGAATATGACACAAACACCGGCAGTATGAGTGTGCAGGTGAACGACGGGCCTGTTTATGAGAAGGAAACCACCGCCGCGCCTCTGCAGGGACTTATGTTCATACACAAGGAGCAGGCTAAAACCGGCGATTATATAAAAATCCGCGATATTTCGCTGTATTCACTTGACGGTGACGATTCCTTGCAGAATAATGCGATACAGGTTGCAGGCTCTATGCTGATAACCGACATTGCCCCGGAACCCGATGCCGTAACCTCGTCTTTGACGCTTCCGACCTCAAAGGACGGAGCCTCCATAAGCTGGACCTCCTCTAATCCCGGCGTCATGGATAACACAGGCTATCTTCTCGAACGCCCGTTTGATACCGACGCCGATATTATACTTACTGCAAAGATAACCTCCGGTTCGGATATTGTTTGCAAGGACTTCTATATTACCGTTGCGCGCGAGGATGATTCTCTTAAGCTGATCAACCGCGTACTCGGCAATATCACTTACGAAACCATAACCACCGAAAACCGCTCTCATATAACCAAGGATCTTACGCTTCCGACCTCCGGTGATTATAATACGACAATAAGCTGGAGCTCATCCAATCCGGAATACATTTCGGATGACGGTAAAATTCTCAAGCGTGACGAGAATAACAGTATTCCTGTAACAATGACAGCAACCGTTCATCATGAGGAGGCTTCTGCATCCAAGGAATTCTCCTTAGTGCTGTATATTGATTTTCAACAGGCAGATACTCCTTTATACACAGTGGATTTTTCAACGGATACAATTGCCTCGAACATAAAGCTTACTCCCGGCTCAGGAAGCATTTCTCAGGAAAACGGAAGGATTGTTCTGAGCCGCAGCACCGGCGGTTCGGCAACAGGTGTAAGCATATATCCGCAGTTCGGCGGAAAGCAGCTCAGCATTGCGCGCGAGTTTATAAGCGAAATTGATATAACGATGGATCCAAACTGCCGCAAAGCGGAGATAATTCTTTACGACAAAGCCGGCAAAAGAATAACTACTCTGTACACCACTACGCGAAGCACATATACTCTTGTTTACCGCAACAGCGAAACCGCATCGGAAACCCATGACGCGGCAAGTCTGGGCGCAGCCGCATCCGATAACAGCTACAATATAAAACTGCGCGTCAGAGCAGACAAAATAACAAAAGTCATGACGCTTGAGGCTTCTATCAACGGCGGCGCGTACAGAACTCTTGCCGATAAAATAATCCGCGAAAATGCTTCTGCGCTTGATTATATACAAATCAACAACACCGATGATACGGCAGAATCCTCAGTAAGCAACAAAGGAACTCTTTATATAAACAGCGTTACCATAAACACGGCAGGAGGACTTGTTCCCTATATAATCGATGACAATATGGGATATTCCTCTTCAATAACGGCACTCAATGGCTATGTTTCAAGAAATATTAATCTGAATACGACTGCGTTAGACGGTACAAGCGTTGTATGGACCTCATCAAATCCGGAGATTTTAAGCTCTGCCGGTGTTCTTAACCGCGAAGCCTATACTGAGGATACCGAGCTTTTACTGACGCTTGAGCTCACAGTTGACAGCTATCCTGATGCGCGCTATCAGGTATCATTTCCGCTCATTGCGCGGTATGTTGATCCAAGCAATCTCGCCTATAATGCAACAGCCTCAACAGAGGACTGCAGCTCGTATGCCGGTCACGGTCCGGAAAAGGCGGTAGACGGAATGCCTGACACATCATGGTACACTCTGCGTTCCGAGCCAAATCCAAAGCTTGTTATAGATTTAGGTCAAAACAATGTAATCGAGGGAATCGAGCTTAGTGAGGCTCAGATTTCCGGCAATTATAATATTGCCGGCTGGAAGGCGGAGCTTTCACGCGATAAGAAGTCCTGGACAACCGTTGCAACAGGCACGACGCTCGGAAGCCAGGTAAAATCTATAAGCATCAGTCCGACAATAGCAAGATATGCCCGTTTTAGTGTAACCTCAAACGCCGGCGGCAACTGCGGACTTAATGAATTTGCTCTTATTCTCGGAAGCAGCAGCAAAACAAGGGCAGAGGCCGACATTATGCTCGCTGTCGATTCTATCGGAAGCCTGCAGAACCTCACACGCGACGTTACCCTGCCCGCATCAGGCATTTACGGCTCGGCGCTCAGCTACAGCTCAAGCATTGCC
>CAMFCK010000127.1 GCA_945948775.1 uncultured Clostridia bacterium | reverse complement strand
AGTCCCAGCTCCCGCATTTTTCCCACATACATCGGATTGTCTGACAAAAGAATTTTATTCATCTCTCCGAGTATCCGCTCTGCGCTTATCCGTTTTATACCCGCGGCACATTTTTTTATAGCCGCGGCGGTATTTTCTTCTATTTCAAAACCAAGCACAGCGGCGAACCTGACTGCTCTGAGCATTCTGAGCGCATCCTCGCAGAAACGCTCCTCCGGATCGCCGATAGCCCTGACGCTCCGCGCCGCAATATCGGAAAGTCCGCCAAAGTAGTCCTCCACTCCATTTTCAGGACTGTAGCACATACCGTTTATCGTAAAATCACGCCGCCGCAGATCTTCAACAATATTATCTACAAAGGACACCTTGTCGGGATGGCGCGAATCCGAATATCCCTCCTCGCTGCGGTAGGTGGTCACCTCATAGCCGATTCCGCCCTCAACCACCGTCACCGTACCATGCGAAAGTCCGGTATCTATTGTCGTTTTAAAAACCTGCTTTACCTGTGATGGGAGCGCGCTTGTGGCTATATCATAATCATGCGGAGTTTTGCCCATGACGCTGTCGCGCACGGCGCCGCCGACAACATATGCTTCATATCCGGCTGCATTCAGCCTTGACAATACGCTCTGAGCGCCCTCGCTGATTGTCATATGCATATGCTCCGCCTCCCGTCTTTATTATTCCATTGAAAATGATAACACAAAACACCCTGTTTGTCAACGGTATGCACCGTCTTATACCCAGCGCCGTTCTTCCGTCCGCACAAAAAAATCCCGCCGTGTTCGGCCGGGTGGGATCTCCGGTCTGGCTTACGGCGGAATTTTGCGGCAATGCCGCTATATTAGGGGTGGTTTGAGGTTTTGACTGTAATTTTATATTCTACTCCCCATTCGTATTCCTTTTTTTCCATATCCGCAGGAACTCCTGACTCACGAATGAGGTCTATTGCGCGTTTTACCGTATTTGTAAACATACGTAAATCGCCGTGACTGGTAATTTTTATATTCTGACGTTTATCACGCTCATTTTTCAGCATTGAATGTACAAGTTCCTCTGTCTGTACCACATTCAGCCTCCGCCGGCAGACCTCCTTTGCCGCTTTAAGCTGGCTTTCTTCGTCAGACAGATGCAAAAGCGCTCTTGCATGGCGTTCGGTAAGCGCATATTCACGCACAAGCCTCTTTACTCTCGGCGTAAGTCTCAAAAGCCTCAGCTTATTAGCAATAGTGGACTGCGACTTTCCGATCTTTCGCGCAAGCTCCTCCTGCGTCATTCCCTGTTCATTTATAAGCTTGCGGTATCCCTCCGCAATCTCAAAAAAGCACAAGTCCTCACGCTGAAGGTTTTCTAAAAGAGCTATAAGCGCAGATTTTTCTTCATCTGCATTTATCACTATCGCCGGAATCGTGTCCATACCGAGATTTTCAACGGCGCGGAATCTCCGCTCTCCTGCGACGATCTCATATCCGTCAAAGACCTTTCTTACCGTTATAGGCTGTATCACGCCGAACTCCTCTATAGACGCCGCAAGCTCCTCAAGACCGATAGAGTCAAAATATTTTCTCGGCTGGTTGGGATTAGGTCTTATTTTATACATTGGCAGGCTCAACACCCGCATACGCTCGTCCGGCTTTTTTTTAAACACCTGCATAAGCCTGCGCTCCTTTCCGAATCTTTTAAGGTGGAAGGTGTAAGGCGGTGAAGCTCAGTGGGGGTCACATACCGCAAGATTGGGAGCATCCGGTATGTATTTGGGACTGGCCCCTCCGCCTTACAAAACAAATTATACCACAATATTCCGGATTTGGAAGCTTTTTCGTATACCTGTTTTCGACAGTTTTTTTATTTCTTCGCAGATTTCTTCAAATTGTAACAGCCTCCGATAGGAGATTTTGACGCAATTCCCGCTTTCCTGGGATATTGCATCGGAGTTTGTCTTACTTTTTTTATGATTATTATTTTATGATCAAGGTCGGTAAAGGGAATTTTAACAGACTGTACCTTCTCTATACTTCCTCCGAGCACCTCTATAGCCCGGTGTGCCGCTTCAAGCTCCTCATCGGCAAGCGGTCCCTTCAATGCAAGAAAATAGCCGCCCTTTTTCACAAACGGCAGGCACAGCTCTGATAAAACAGTCATATTAGCAACCGCGCGCGATACGGCAGTATCAAACTGCTCCCTCATTCTGCGCGCTCCGTCTTCTGCCCGAGCATGCACCCTTTCAACTCCGTCTATCCCGATTCCGGCACAAACAGCATCAAGAAAACCTATTCTCTTTGCAAGAGAATCAAGCAGAGTGAGCTCTATTTCCGGTTTCATTATCTTAAGCACAAGCCCCGGAAAGCCTGCTCCGCAGCCCACGTCTATAACCTTTCCGGCAACTTTTCCGGTCACAAGCGCGCTCATGCTGTCAAGAAAATGCTTTGTCACGATACCTTGCTCGTCAGTTATCGCCGTAAGGTTCATTTTCTCATTCCACTCGCATAGCGTCCGCGCATATTCCATAAGCTGATTTATCTGCGCTTCCTCTGCCGGCAGTCCCAGTCTTTCTATTCCTTCCTTCAGCATCGCATGCATTTTACTTATCTTCGGCTCCTTTCAGAAGACCAGGCCCGTAAATACATTTTTCAGTTCCTTGTCCCGGTATTTTAGATGCTTTCATTGTATCATTCTTTTATTTTTATGTCAACTTACTTAAAAATATTGACATATTTCGACTTTAAGGTTATTATTAATGTATATGAGAGCTGTTTTCATTCAATACGGGGACGTTATATCCGAGCAGCTGGTCTGTTGTAACATCCAGCGCATGCGCAATACGTATAACCATCTCCATAGACGGCTCTGTTCTTCCGCTTTCATAATTTGCTATTGTATGCGACGTAACGTGAAGCTTTTCGGCAAGCATTGCCTGGCTTATATGTTCACGACAGCGGTAATATTTCAGATTTTGCATAAATGTATTCATAATATATTCACCTCCATTTGCATAGTGTGCGGCTGTATATGCCATATATTTCATAATAAAGCTATAATCAAATATGAATTAAAGGAGCAGTATATGGAAAACGTACTTTCATACCTATCATATTTTTTCATTTACGCCTTTATCGGCTGGTGCTGCGAGGTTGGTTTTGCGGCGGCTGTTGAAGGACGGTTTGTAAATCGAGGTTTTTTAAACGGTCCTGTTTGTCCGATATACGGCGTCGGCGCGGTGACGGTTATTATTTTTCTTACACCGCTTGAAAATAACATCGCCGCACTTTTTATCGGTGCGGTGATTCTGACAAGTGTACTTGAATGGGCTACCGGTTTTGTGCTGGAAAAATTTTTCCACGAAAAATGGTGGGATTATTCCGATGAACCCTTGAATATCGGCGGCTATGTATGCCTTAAATTCTCACTTTTATGGGGCGCCGCATGCTGTGTTGTCGTAAAGGCAATACATCCGCTGTTTGTAATGCTTGTCGCATGGATACCTCAGATAGTTCTGATTATAAGCCTTTGCATAGCAGGCGCGGTTTTTATTTCCGACGCCGCCGCAACGGTAGCCGAGCTTATGAAGCTTAAAAAGAGCTTCCGGCTTATTGACGATACCGTGCGCAGACTTCGCAGCTTGTCCGATAAAATCGGGCAGGAGCTTGCCGACAAGGTCATAGACGGCAAAAAGCTCGCAGAAAGCGAGGAAGCGGAGGAGCTGCGCGCACGCTGCCGCAGGATAATAGACGAGGCAGAGCAGCGCAAAAAATCACATCTTATGCGCGCCTTTCCTAATCTTGCAAAGCGGCGCAGCAAGCCTCTCGTCACAATCAGAGAGCATCTGGAAAAGCACATCAGCTCAAAGGAGGAATCAGGCTGCGGCAGATAAAGCCGCAGTTTTTGTATTTATATATTCCTCCCAAAAGCCTGCCTTATTTAATGACTGCCGAATAATCAAAAAATGTTGTCGCTATGCGACACATAAAC
>CAMFCK010000126.1 GCA_945948775.1 uncultured Clostridia bacterium | reverse complement strand
GATGCTCACGATAGTGAAAAGCAGAGTCAAGCAGCTACTGCGCAGCGCCATATGGAGATATTTGCTGAAGGATATTTACTCACAGGCAATGAGGAATTTGCACAGTACGGTGTACAGCTTATGGATAATGCGGCAGCGTGGACGAGTCTGGCATGGAATGTGTCCAATCTTACGATCGGACACTGGGCGATGACAATGGCGGTCGGGTATGACACATTTTACGATTACCTCAGCCAAACTCCCGAGGGAATACAAAAGCTTGCAAACTACCGCGCTGCGGCAAAACGGCTTGTTTTTGACGATATGATAGCGGCATACAGCGGCAGCGGCGGTCCAAGCTGGATAAAGCTTACCGACAATTTCCCCGGCTCGATAGGCGGCGGCATCGGTGCGCTTGCACTCTGCATGGCAGATGAGCCGGAGCTGCGCAGTGAGATTATATATATTCTTGAAAATATTATAAAGACAAACGAGCTGACGGCAGGTCTGCTTGACAATGACGGCGGCTACTTTGAGGGCATCAGCTATTCGAATTTTATGATGGAAAACCTTGTAAAAGAGCTTGAAGCCCTGTGGCGTATCTGCGAAACCGATTATTCGCTCTCAAATTCGTTCGGATTTATAAAGGCGGGAGATTTCATCGCGTATATGCAGACGCCTTCTGGGAGCTTTGCTTTTTCGGACGATAACGGAACTATGTCGAATACAATGGTGACATCATGGTTTGCGTATCGGTACGGAAGTCTTGCCTCCGTTTCGGCGCGGCAATATATGGGCAGGGAATACGGCTACTCCAACAAATTGTGCGATTTGTACTACTATTGCCTTGCAAAGGAAAAATGGAATGCTACATTGGAGGATGCGTCGCTTGACAATTATTATGCAAAGATCAAGACGGGCTCCTTCCGCGACAGCTTTTCTACCTCATCGCCGACCTTTGTGGGCTTCCATGCAATGCAGAACGGTACAACGCACGATCATCTTGACGCAGGCGAGTTTATGTTTGAGGCGGACGGAGTTTTGTGGGCGTATGATTTGGGAATTGAAAGCTACAGCTTTAAGGATTATTTCAGAGAGGCGGGCTATCGGCTTTACCGTAAGCACGCTGAGGGACACAATGTGCTGCTGATAAATCCATGCTCCTACACTACCGGCTACTACGGTCAGAATCCTACCGGCGAAACCAAACTGCTGGCATATTCATCAAAAAAGTACGGTGCATTTGCGGCTTTTGATTTGAGCGATGTTTACAGCCGCGATGTATCGGAATATAAAAGAGGCTTCTATTTCGGTGACGGCAGAAAGACGCTGACAGTCCAGGACGAGCTGAGCCTGAAAAATGCAAACTCGGATATCGAATGGAATATGCACACCGAGGCTGAGGATATTAGCGTGATTGACGAAAACACGGTTGTTTTAAAAGCTGCAAACCGAAGCCTACGCGCAGAGATATATTGCAGTGCGCCGTTTGATATTGAAATCCGCGAGAGTGTGCCCGTATGGGCATCTGATGAGGAGGGACAGAAAGAGAATAAAGGTAAAAAGCTAGTGCTTAGCATTAGCGGAGTATCGGGGGCGGTTGATATTGCTGTAAAGCTGATTCCCGAAACGGCTGCCGATGTGGGCGCGCTTGAGTTTGTGCCGATATCAGAGTGGTGCATACCGGACAGAGATATTAATGAATCGGTACGCATATCCGGCGCCCGTCTGTCACAGCAGGGTGATGTGACGGCGAAAGCAGAGTTTCCTGAAAATGCAGCAGCTGCCGAGGTTCTGCTTGACGCAGAGCCGGTAGGAAATATCAAGCTTCAAAGCGGAAGATATTTTGATGCAATGGCAGGGGTTACCAGAGGCGGTCACACCTTGTCGCTGGCAGTAACAATGGCGGACGGCAGTGTGCAGACCGACAGCACACAAATATACCGGCCATTTTACGCAAAATCGAGTATATTTGATAAAAATGACTGTCGCTTCAGCAGGCGAAGCAGCTCCGGAATAACAACAGTATTATACGATACGTTAGGCAAATTTAGAGCTTTTGCGTCAGGTGAGAATTATATTAAAACCGATGAGGGCATAAGCTTTACCGCAACGGGAAAAACCGAAGAGAAGATCGGATATTACGCTGTTGACAAGACAGGCAGCTATGATGACGGGGTGGTTGCACTGAAGGTTGATTTCGCACTCGATCAGGCTTCGGGAGATGTCCGATTTGAATTTATGCACCAAAATTCGTCATATCGTATGGGATATCTTGCACCGATTGAGATTATAAAGGACGGAAAATTTGTAAATGGTGAAGAAATAGAGCCGGGGCGCAGCTACACGGCTGAGGTTATGATTGACTTACAGCAGCAGACTTATTTTGCATCGATTGACAAAAAGCCGATTGCAGGCTTTGCCTATAACGGAAAAATCAAAGCCTTTCAAGGCGTTGTGCTTTCCTGGAGTACGATTGATGCGGGGGCAGGCATAAGCTTTAAAAATTTCAAAGCGGAACGGCTTGCCGCTCTGCCGCAGGATATAACTGCCGAATTTGATGCATCACAAGGCAAAGCTGTGTCGGAGATAACGATACCGGCGGTTCCGGCGGCAAAGGGTGCGGAGCTTATGAGTGTGATTGCGGTGTATGATGACAGCAATGCGCTTATTTCGGCACAGCCTTGTGTGCATACCCTGACCGGGCAGGGAGATGTGCTGAAAAATTCTAGTGAACCGCTGCAAAATGCAAAAACGGCTAAGCTTATGCTGCTCGACGGCATGACACCGGTTGTTACGGCGTGGAGTATATCAGCGACTAATAATGAAAGGTAAGGAGAAAAATGAGAGTCAGAAATGATTTCATGTGGGCAACACTTGTCCATATCGGTACAAATATGTGGTTTGAAGAGAACAACCGCATCAGAAGTGAGCAGAAGAATATATGGAAGGTACCTGCGTCTGCAAAGCTTAGGTTTGACCGTGCAGTATGGGACAGATATCTTTTAAAGCTGAAACAAAGCGGAGTCAATACGCTTATAATAGATGTTGCGGAGGCGCTTCAATATAAGTCTTATCCGGAGCTTGCTGCGGAGGGCGCGTGGAGCCGGGAGGAATGGGAACAGGAGCTTTCAAGGCTTGACAATATGGGATTTGAAGTGGTGCCTAAGCTGAATTTCTCCACGACACATGACGTATGGCTTGGCAGGTATGCATACATGGTATCAACTAAGGAATATTATGACGTATGCAAGGCTGTGATAGATGAGGTCGCAGACATCTTTAAGTCACGCTTTATCCATATCGGTATGGATGAAGAGGGGTATGAGCTTCAGAAGGACTACAACTATGCGGTTGTACGTCACAATGAACAGTGGTGGCATGATTTGCGTTTTCTTGCCGACTGCGTGGAGAAAAATAACGCAAGAGCCGTAATGTGGTCAGATTATGCCAGAGAGCATACCGATGAGTTTATAAAAAATTGTCCGAAATCCATTGTGCAGTGCGTATGGTATTACGGAGATACATTCGGAGATTATCTTCCGTGGGAGAGTGAAATACGCGTACGCCTGTTTAAGCTGTTTGACAGAGAAGGCTTCGATATGCTGCCTGCGGGAAGTATAGTTTATCATGAGGACAATTTTGAACTTCTGTGCAAATACTGCCGCGAGAATATATCAAAGCAGCATTTACTGGGATTTTTGCAGACGACCTGGGACAGCGTTGAACAAGAATGGGAGGGTGCGCTTTCAAAGGGCTGCGATACCGTCAAAGCAGCAAGAGAAAGCTTTGAAGGCAACGCACAGAGTTAAATTTTGCCGCAGTAATTTTCTTGACTTATTTGCAGTACTGTTGTAAAATTATCAATATGGTATAGTTCTGTGCGCTGCAAAAGGGGATTTAAAGATGAAGCTATTTAGAAGTAAATCGGTTGTCAAGGTTTGGGCGATGGCGTATGCCCTTATGCTTTTGATTGTAATAGCAACCAACATATACATAATT
>CAMFCK010000125.1 GCA_945948775.1 uncultured Clostridia bacterium | reverse complement strand
GATGGTATTTGAGGATGTGCCGGAGGATTTCTGGGGCTATGAGGCGATAGCGGCACTCAGCGAGAAAAATCTGGTAAGCGGCTATGAGGACAACACGTTCTGCCCGAACAACAATATTACAAGAGCGGAATTTGTAAAGCTGATACTTGGACTTGACGGCTTTTTGCAAAACACCGGCACGCAGACGGCGGAGGAAATCGTGTTTAGCGATGTTGACAACGGAGCGTGGTACGCAGAGGCGGTGTATACTGCTGCTAAAAGAGGACTTGTCAGCGGAAGCGACGGAATGTTCCGACCGAATGACAATATAACCCGCGAGGATGCGTCAGTTATCATGTATAGAATGCTTTCGCAGAGCAGAGAACTTTACGGCGGCTACATTTTCACCGACCGAAGCGAAATTTCGCAGTATGCGCGTGACGCCGTAGGAGCGCTTGCCGCAAGAGGATATATACAAGGTGTCAGCGAGGGTGTGTTTGCGCCGAAGGCTGAGCTGACCAGAGCGCAGGCAACGCAGATGATATATAATGTGCTTGAGTTAGTTTAGGGAGGAGAATATATGAAAGTAAAAATAACATTGGTACTGCTGTTGGTACTGCTATTGAATACGGTGACAGCCGGCGCATACATGATGCCGGGTGATACCTTTGATGCATATTCAAGCTCCCTTGACGTGCTTTGCGCGCTTGATATAATTGAGACAGAGGCGGAAGCTGAAAAAGCGGTTACAAGAGCCGAATTTGCAGGTATGGTCATCAGAGCATTGAATGTGAGCGGGACCGCCCGACCGGACGGGTCAATTTCTGATGTTTCGGAAAGTGATGATTATGCAGCTGCAATATATACGATGAAGCAGATGGAACTGATTTCCGATACCAAATTCCGCCCCGGTGAAGAAATAACCTTTAATGAAGCAATAGCAGTGCTTGACAAGGCACTTGGATACGGAGAACTTGCCGAGCTGAAGGGCGGATATCCTGCCGGATATTTAGTATGTGCAAAGAGCGCTGATATTATTAAAAATGTCACGGCAAGCGGTGAAAGCGCTCTTACCTATCGCGACGCTGTTATAATGCTGTATAATTTTATAAATGCAGATATATACAGCGTGGAGGCATTTGAGGGCGATAATGTTATACGCAAAAAAGAAAAGGGAAAAAACATACTGACCGAAAATTTTGACTTTGAAATAACTGAAGGTGTTATAAAAAGCGCAGGACATATGTCAATGACGCCGGGCTTTGATGAAAGTGAGAGCGTGATAGAGGTTGGCGGGGATACATATAAATGCAGTATTGACGGCGCGGAAAAATATCTCGGACTTAACGCCAGAGTGTTTTATGATGATACCGATACCGTACGCGCGGTGTATGTTGACAAGGATAATAAGCTATATACGGTAGCGGCGGAGGATGTCAAAACATATTCAAAATTTCGGCTGAAAACCAAAACGGACAGCTCAAAGGAAAAGGAATACAAATTTGATCCGGGCTTTACTTTTGTAAAAAACGGACGTATTTTCACACCAAACAGCGCGTCCTTTGAGTTGTCGGATGGATATTTTGTTCTGATCGACTCGGATAGTGACAAATATATCGACACGGTTCTTGCGTTTGAGTACCGTTATATCGTTGTGTCATCAAAAAGTAACGTGGATAACAAACTTTATGATATAAGCGGCAGGGATTTTGTAAGCTTAAAGCGCGAAAACGGATACTGGTATGATTTGCATGGCATAGACAAGAACGGAAACGGCATCGAGCTTGTGCCGGAGGATATTGAAAAGAATAGTGTTGTATCGATATGTGAGAGCGAGGACGGTAAGTATATTGACGCTACAGTGAGCGTGCAGACGGTTGAAGGAACGCTTGAGACAATTGACGAGGACTATGTGGTCATAGACTCAAAGCAGTATAAAAAGAACAGTTATTTTGACACAAATTCTCAGGCAAATGTCGGCATGAGCGGAAGGTTTCTGCTTGACGCTGACGGCAGGGTAACGGATATTGCAGACAATGCCGACAGCGAATACAGATACGGATATGTTATCGGCGTAACGGATAGTGAAGAAGAAGAGGCAATTTATGTAAAAATGATAGATCAAAGCGGAAAGCTGGTGAGATATGTTATTGCCGAAAAGATAAAGCTTGACGGATTAAGCCTGAAAAACGGGTATGATGACAAGGTTAAGGATAAGCTTATGAAGTCCGGAAAAGCAAAGTATCAGCTGATAAGATACAAGCTGAACTCAGAGAGCAAAATCAGAATGATCGACATAGCGTCAGAGTATACGTCGTCTGACACATTGTATAAAAAATATAGTGCCAAAAGAAGCGGAGACGACAATCTCTATATTAATATTAAAAATTCAAATGCATACTTGTATGCAAGCTACAATACCTTTATTCCATATGGTGTTATTGGTCAGAATACGATAGTTTTTCAAGTGCCGAAATGTATTGCCGACAGTGAAAATCTTATCGGCTCTGACGATAAAAGACTCGAAAAATATTCCGAGAAGAATTTTAAGATAATATCACCGTCTGAGCTGGAGAATGATACCTATCTGATTGATATGTACAATATGAATGATAAGCTTCAGCCCGATGTTATTATAGTATATGAGGGAGATCCGCAAAGCTCGCCCACGCCTGACAGAGTAAGAAATGCACTTGTGGTAGAAAAAGTGAAAACAACGGTGAATGAGGACAATGTCGTAACGAAGGAGATAACAGCCTGGCGTGACGGAACATTTAAAACATATACCCTGAATGAGGAACTGTATGAGGAGCTTGGCAAAAATAATGGTTTCCCGAAGCCGGGAGACATAATAAGAATAACAACAGAGAGCGCAGATGTCATTTCCGGGCTTACGATTGATGTATCCTATGATCGGGAAAACGGCGTTCCAAAAATGATTGATCCCGGAGAAAGCCAGATATATGATGTAGGCTACTGCGGCAGATTGTTTTCCGTCGGCGATGGCGCACTTGTGCTTAAGGTTGAAACCGCGCCCGGTTGGCAAAGCAGCAACAGCGGAACAATCAAGGATGAGCTTGCGGCATTTTCGGTAACAAGCGACACATATTTTGCAAGATATGTTCAGGGCGAGGGAGTTAAGAGCATAAAAGCAGACGAACTCAGCCCCGGTAGTCATTTATTCATACCGGCACGGACTGAGGCTCGTTGTTGAATATGCTGATGAATAACAGGGAGGCACAAGAATGTTAAATAAAGCTATTTCGTTTTTCCTTGCGCTTGCATTATCCGCAGCGGCTCTGCCTGCTGCATATGCTGCTAATAATGACATATTTGTTTACGAAAGCTTTGAAAACTATCCTACAAATTCAAGCGATTTCAGCAATATGTCGGTAAAACTCACGGCAGGCGCCGACAAGCGTGTGATACGTGAGGAAGGCACCTTTAACAAGGCGCTGTATGCAAAGGCACAGGGCAACTCAGTACAGGCAGTTGCCGCAATCTCCGCTTCTGAGGAGGATACGCAGTTTGTCCTTGATGCAAAGCTGAAACTTGACGGACAATATACCGGCTGCAATTTCTTTACGCTGTCCGGAGGCGGTGAGAGCATATCACTATTGCGTGCCGAGGACAATGGCAGATTGTACCTGCATGACGGCAAGCTTATCGGGCGGATGACGCTCGGACGTGCAGTTGAGATAACACTTGTACTGAACAAGAAATCTTCGTTATATACGGTGTATATCGATAAAAAGGCGGTTGCCGAAAACATATACCTTCCGGACGGAAGATATAATTCGATTGACGAGGTGTCATGGGTAGTCAACGAGCCGGATGATGCCTTTAGCGAATTTTATATCGATGATGTAAAAATTTATGCCGGCGGTAACCTGCCGTGGGATATGAGCTTTCCGGCGGTGGAGTATTCAAATGAAGTTGTTGACTTTACTCCGCAGCCAACCGATGGTTCACAGCTGCAAATATATAAGCAGATCAGCTTTGACAGCGGAAAAATAACAGAGATGGACAACGTAGCCAG
>CAMFCK010000124.1 GCA_945948775.1 uncultured Clostridia bacterium | reverse complement strand
CCTGATTTATATCGCACACTGCGCAAAGACGGCAGCGCGCAGAGCTTTCTATTGCCTTTAGATGATTGGCTGCAATTGTGCCTGTGCCGATAACTGCAATGTTGATCATTTTTTTCATACCTCCGTTTTTGTCTTCCATATCGGTAAATTTTCTTTTATAAATTCATCATCGCAAAGATACGGATACGCTTTATATACTCGGTCAATTTCGGATGCCTGACCTTGGGAAAGGCACTCATCGGGATTTATGCAAAGCGTATTTTCCATCAGTCCTTGGCGGTGTAAAACCTCATGCAGACCGGCAATGCAGCCTTTAAATCCGTTTGCGGTATCAAAAAAGGCATTGTTTGCGTCGGTTATTTGTGCGGCAAGAGTAAGAAGCTCTGCCGGAATCTCATGCTGCTTTTTAGCCGCTTTGATTTTGTTGAAAAGCTCCACCGCTTTAAGCGTCCATACCGACCAATGACCGAGCAGACCGCCGTCAAAGCTGCGCTCAATTGTCCTGCCGTTATCGTTAAAGCTATATTTTGTAAGCAGATCAATTACAATATTATCATCATTGCCGGTGTACAGCGTTATATCCTTACTGCGGGAGGAAAATGCGGCAGCACGCACAACATCCAATGTACGGTAACGGTCAAAGCATGCGCACTTGATCGCAACAACATTTTCCGTGGCGCAAAGCTTTTCCCAATAATCATATGAAAACACTCTGCCGCCGACTGCCGTTTGCAGATAGAATCCAATCACCGGCATAATTTCGGCAACTGCTTTTGTTCGGCAAATCAAATCGTCCTCGCTCAGAGCGTTTAACCCGCCGGGGCTCAGGAGTACAGCGTCATAGCCGTACTTTTTTGCTAATTTCGCTTCATTTACGGCCTGTTCCACCGGACCGCATACGCCGCCAACCTTGACAATCACTGTGTCGTTTTCAGCTTCAAAACGGTCAATTTCCTCGGATACAGTCTTTAATACCGGCTCAAGCAGGTTTATCTTTGGATCTCTTATTTCAAATTGTGTTGAATGTACTGCTGTTGCGATACCGCCGACACCGCAGTTTAAATAATAGTTCATAAGCAGCCGAAGCCCCTTTTCGTTGAAGCTCCTGTCTGAGTTAAGGGCGAGCGGTGTGGCAGGAATTATAGTGCCCTCTGCTAACTTTTGCATTGCAAGTTCATGACGTGTCATTTCGATACCTCCAAATTAATATTTACCGCCGCGCTCTTCAAAGTGGGTAGGCTTGTCAAGTGTTTTGCCGCCGGATAAAATCCATTCTGCTTGCCAGCGAATAAGTGTGTTTGCACTGACAGACGGGTAGCCGAAGGTTTCCATGGCAAGCGAAGCGTCGTTCAAATAAGCGTCTGTTCCGATTTCATCGCTTAAAACAGGCTCAATGCCGAGATAACGTCCCAGCGTCTGCGCCGCTTTTTTGACTGAAACGGTTTCGGGTCCGGTGATATTCATAATTTTTGCAGGTGCGCTTGTATGTAAAAGAGCGCGTATTGCAATTTCATTTGCGCTGCCTTGCCATATAAAATTAAAGCATGGCGTAGCAAGACTTATTTTTTCGCGGTTTAGGATTTTATTTGCAACGTCAAACAGTACGCCGTATCTTAAATCTATCGCAAAATTCAAACGATAGATAAATACGGGAGTGCCAAAGGTGTTGGCAGCATATTCAAAGGCGCGCTCTCTTGCAAGGCAGCTCATGGCATATTCGCCGTTTGGCATGACTTTGTCACATTCGCTGCATCCGCCGTGGGACAGCGGAACTATCGGATATATGTTGCCGGAGGAGAACACTACAATTCGTGAATGTTTGAATTTATCCGCTGTAAATGCAGGCAGGGTGGCATTCATTGCCCAGGTTTGCCATTCGTTTCCGTCGGTGCCGAATTTCCTGCCTGCCATATAAATCACATTCGGAACATCTGGCAGGGAGTAGAGAGAAGCTTTGTCCAACAGGTCAGCGGAAATGACTTCAATTCCGTTTTTTTGCATAAATTCTACCGCGCTTTTATCGCTGCCGCGAGAAACGGCATAAATCTTTTTATCTATCCCGGCAGCGCGTGCGGCTGCTTTTGCTAATACACACAGCGTCGGTCCCATTTTTCCTCCGGCACCGAGCACCATTATGTCACCGGATATTTTTTTCATATCTTCAATAAGTGCGGCAGATGGGGTTGTTAAAAGCGTTTCAAGATATTCTTCAGTCCATTGTATCATAAATTATCCTCCTAACATATACTAAAATGATATTTCCTTTAAATATTTATCATATGCCTGTCTGCTCATAACAGGGTGAAATGAGTTTATAATGTTTTCGGATGCTTTTGCATTGTCAATAAGTAAATCTACAACAGTTGCAGCCAACAGCTTCGCTGACATTATATACGCTGTATCGGGGTCTGCTGCGGCAAATTCGCTGCTGTGCAGATTGCCGCAAAAGCCGCCGATTGACGGTTGAATTACGGGGAGCAGCATACTTAAATCTCCGATGTCGGAGGAGCCGGTCACTTCCTTGCCGGATATAATATTATCCTTGCCTATTAGTTCGGCTGCATTATTTTCAAATACTGCCGACAGCTCAGGACTCTCGCAAAGAGGAAGATATCCCGGCAGGTTTTCCACTTCGACCGAAGCACCGATAATATCTGCCGCGCCGTGTATTGAGCGTTCAACGGCGGCATTCCCCTTTTTAATGGCATCAATGCTGCTGCCTCGCACATAGGTGTTGATGCATACCTCGTCAGGAACGGAGTTTACCACGTCACCGCCTTTGGTAATGATTTGGTGAATACGGATTTTATCCTCATCACGGAAGGTCTCGCGGTTGGAATGTATTCCGAGAATGGCAAGCGCGGCGGCATTCAGGGCATTTACGCCGTCGAACGGCGTGCTGCCGTGGGCAGTTTTACCGCGGAAGGTTATCAGCTTTGCAAGAAAGCCGAGATTGTGTCCGCGTACATACACCTTTTGGCGCTCCTCGTTCGGCTGCGCGTGCAGCATTATCGCAATATCAACATCATCAAATGCACCTTCGCTTATAAGCTGCTGCTTTCCGCCGAAGCAGCTTATTTTGCCGTCTGCTTTTAATTGCGTGCGGTTTTCAAGATCAATAAATTCCTCTGCCGGAACAGCAAAAAACGTTATCCTGCCGTCTAAAGCATTGAGTATTCCGCTGCATTTCAATCCGATTGCAGCGCCGAGCATTGCCGCTATCTGAGCGTGATGCCCGCAAGCATGTGCCGCGCCGCCGGAGCTTGCATAGCGGTGCGTGCGGCATACTAACGCGTCCATTTCACCTATTATACAAACATTAATCTTGCCGTGTCCGATGCCGCCCTTCACACCGGTTATTGCATGCGGATATGTATAGGCAATATCGTATTTGTCAAAAATATGCCGGACAAAGGCTGAGGTTTTTTCCTCATAATAACCCAATTCCGGATTTGACAAAATTTGGTCGGCTATTTCAAATATTTCGCCGCGATGCTTGTCGATAGTGTTAATCAGCTTCTTTTTTATATCATTCATGACTGTACTTCCTCGACCAGGCTGTTTAACAACTCAGCTTCTCTTTTTAAGCCTTCAAGATCAGCTTGCGGCAAAAATTCTATCAGAAGCTGTATATTGATATTCGCCTGCTTCAATATTTCTATAAAACATCTCCACATCATAAGCCCGTTTCCGTCCGCTAAAGAAATGCGCCGATATTCCTTATCTACGTTAAAAACGTGTACCATTTTGAGATACGGCAAAAAATGGCGGAGAGTATTGCAATTTTCTGCAACAGATTGAAATGGATCATATTGGAAATACAATCCAAAATTACTGCGATCAATTTCCTTTACAAGAGATAATGCGCTTTCGCAGTTGTCGCAAAGAGTATTGTTGTGAAACTCAAAGGCAATATCAATGTTATACTTAGCAGCTGCGTCACAAGCCGCGCGCGTTTCGCATACCAGCTTACGCCGGTATTGCGGCGACGCCTGCGAGCTTGAACACTCTCCGCCCCAAAGCCTTA
>CAMFCK010000123.1 GCA_945948775.1 uncultured Clostridia bacterium | reverse complement strand
TTGTTTAAAGGCGTCCGAGGTCATAGCGCGTCCTCACCCCGAAATATTCAAATTCCTTCATCTTGATGAGGAAAAAGACTCAGTCCCGAACGCAGAGAGCGCGGCAACGCATACGGGAGCTGTCCCGTCCGACGGCAGAAAGCCGGCGGCGCGGCGCACGGCGGCTGCGCGTAAGAAGCCGGCGGCTGAGCAGGTAAAAGAGCAAGCTGAGGCCCCTGTGGCTGAAGATAAAAAAGCTCCCGTAAGAAGGAGCAGAAAAAAACGAAGTTAAAAAATCAAATTGAGCGTCAGCTCGGAAAGTGGAGGTCATAAAAATGGCAGTAGAAGCATTGGGTATGGTAGAAACAAGAGGTTTGGTAGCAGCTATTGAAGCGGCAGATGCAATGGTTAAGGCAGCTAACGTACAGCTTATCGGAACTGAGAGAATCGGCTCCGGTCTTGTAACAGTTATGGTAAGAGGCGATGTTGGCGCTGTTCAGGCTGCAACAGACGCAGGCGCAGCAGCAGGCTCAAAGCTCGGCGAGCTTGTATCAGTACATGTAATTCCCCGTCCTCACGGTGACGTGGAGAAAATTCTTCCGGCTATATAACAGACCGACTGGAGGAATTGCCGTGTAAGCTTATGCGGCGGCTCTTTAGTACATATATGTAAAGAGAAAAACCGCTTTGCCGGAGGGGTTTAGTTTTGTGTGCCCTTCCGGCGGGGCAGGATTTTACGGAGGGCTATATGGTTGACGAAAGTATAGTAAAACAGGTTACTGAAAGTATAATAGAGATTCTCAAAAAGGAAAGCGCGTCCGACGGTATAAAGGTCGGAGTATCGGCGCGTCATGTGCATCTGTCTCAGGCAGATCTTGAAACGCTGTTTGGAAAGGGATACAAGCTTACGCCGAAGAAAAAGCTTATGGGCGATCAGTTTGCGGCGGAGGAATGTGTTACCTTAGTCAGCCCTTCATTAAGAACAATAGAGGGAGTGAGAGTGCTTGGCCCTGTGAGAAAAGACTCTCAGATAGAGGTTTCCAGAACAGATACATTTAAGTTGAAAATAAGTCCGCCGGTTCGTCCGTCGGGAGAAATAAAAGGCAGTGCGGCAATTGCGCTTGTAGGGCCTAAGGGTAGTGTGTTCCTGAATGAAGGCTGTATAATCGCAAACAGACACATACATATGACGCCTGCCGACGCAGAAAAATACGGGATAAAGGATAATGATATTGTTGATGTTGAAATTCAGAACTCAAAGCCTACACGCTATTATAATGTGCAGGTGCGTGTGAGAGAGGATTTTGATACGGAGATGCATATAGATACCGATGATGCAAATGCGGCGGCAATTAAAAACGGCGATCGGGTGGAGATTTTGCCGCTTAAGTAATTGCCGGTGCGTCGAAAGGAATGGTTAGAGTTATGATATTAGCCCGTGTAAAGGGAAGCATAGTTTCCACAAGCAAGAATGAAAAATTGGTCGGCTATAAACTTTTGATAGTTGAGCCGATAGAGAACGACGCTCCCACGGGCAGAGAAATTCTGGCTGTGGACGGAGTGGGAGCAGGCATTGGCGAAAAGGTGATTATTGCCTGCGGCAGTGCTGCGCGTCTTGGCATAGACCGAAATGACGCTCCTGTAGACGCTGCAATCGTCGGCATTGTCGATGAAATTCAATAAAATTGAAAGGACGGATGCGTAATGAAGCTTGAGGAGCTTCAGGAGCTTGTCTTTCGCGCAGGGATCGTCGGTGCAGGCGGCGCAGGCTTCCCTACGCATAAAAAGCTTTCGGACAAGGCTGAAATAATTGTTGTAAACGCGGCTGAGTGCGAGCCGATGGTTATGGTTGACCATCACATTATGCAAAAGCATTTACAGCTTATTGTTGATATACTGAACTTTCTGCTTGATACAATTGGTGCAAAGCAGGCTATAATAGGCATAAAGGGTAAGAATATGCATCTGCTTGATCCTGAGGCAGTAAAAAATATGGAGGGAACGCGCATAAGCGTTAAGCAAATTCCTGACGTATATCCTGCCGGAGATGAAGTGGTGCTGACCTATGAAACGACCGGACGTATTATACCGGAGGGCGCAATTCCTTTAAGCGTGGGCGTTATGGTCTGCAATATGGAAACGCTTTTTAATATATGGAAGCTATTTAATGAAAACACGCCGGTAGTGGAAAAGTATGTTAACATCGGCGGCGATACAGAGCACGACATGACGGTAAAGGTGCCTGTCGGAATGAAGATTTCCGAGCTTCTGGCAGCATGTGACTGTACCGATATTGAAGGCAAACGCGTTATAAACGGCGGCCCCATGATGGGAAAGCTTGTTGATATTGAAAAGGACGTAGTTACAAAAACGACAAAAGGACTTTTGTTGCTTCCGGAAACACATCCTGTAATACAGCGAAGGCTTCAGCCTATGTCGGTTACCTTAAAGCGCGCGGCGGCAGCCTGCTGTAACTGTCATATGTGCAGCGATATGTGTCCGAGAAATCTGCTTGGTCATCATCTTGAGGTACATAAGACTCTGCGCGCGGCATCTCATTCGGAGATTACAAACGCGGAAAGCTTCACGCAGTCGGCTCTTTGCTGCGGCTGCGGCGTATGTACCGTGATTGCCTGTCAGCAGATGCTTGATCCGCAGGCGATCTCGATGGCGGTCAAGGGTGAGCTGGCAAAGCAAGGCTTTAAGAGGACAAATAATACCACGCCGGAGCATGTTAGACCGGAACGTGCGGGGCGGCTTGTATCGTCGGATCTTCTGATCCGTCGGCTGGGCGTCGGCAAATATATCAAGCCGGAGGTAAAACGCGATATGCGCGCCTTTTCACCTGAGCGTGTGTATATACAAATGAAGCAGCATGTCGGAGCACCGGCAATACCTACGGTCAAGGTTGGAGATACAGTGAAAATCGGAGATATTGTTGCACAGACTCCGGAAACTGCGCTCGGAACTACAATGCATGCAAGCATTCCGGGAAAGATAGCAGAAGTTTCGCCGTTTGAAGTAGTCATTGAGCGGCAGTGATGAGAAGGGTATGATATAATGAAGTCAATTGGACTGGTAGAAGTAACAAATATATCTAAAGGTATCCGCATCACCGATGAAATGCTGAAAAGTGCGGATATAACGCTGATAGAATCCGGCTCGGTATGTCCGGGTAAGTATGTCACCGTGGTGGGCGGAGCGTTGTCTGCAATACAGGCGGCGGTTGAAAGAGCGGCGCTTATTGCCGAGGACGCGCTGCTTGATAAATTCGTGATAGGAAATCTTGGCGACAAGGTATATGAGGCGGTAAGCGGAACTGCCGGTGCGTCGCCGCGCGGCGCGCTGGGTATAGTTGAGACCTTTACGGCGGCATCGGCTATACTTGCAGCAGACGCGGCTGTAAAGGCGGGGGATGTTGACCTTATTGAGGTTCGTATAGCGCGCGGCATGGCCGGTAAATGCTTTGTTGCAATGACAGGCGAGGTGGCGGACGTTAAAGCGGCGGCGGAAGCAGGCGCAAAGCTTGCGGCGGAGTCCGGCGTGCTTATAAATACCGAGATAATCGCAAATCCGCATCCGGATCTCTGGCAGTTGGTATTATAATATAAATCAGAGAGGAAGGAGCAGCGTGTTAGCGGTAGAAAGACGGAACAAGATAGAAGAGCTTATTACTAAGAATAAAAGCGTGCTTGTACCGGAGCTTGCAAAGCTGTTTGAGGTCACAACCGAAACAATACGCGGAGATCTTGAAAAGCTTGAAAAGCTTGGAGTGCTTGTCAGAACCTACGGCGGTGCTACGCTTGTAGAGGAAAATGACGCGGATATGGGCTATACCGAGCGTGCAGCGGTGAATGTTGAGGGCAAGCAAAGGATCGGCGAACGCGCGGCTAAGATGATAAAGAACGGCGAAACGATATTTCTTGACGCAAGCACCTCAAGCCTTTATGTGGCAAAAAATATCAAGCAGAAGCAGGGACTCACAGTTATCACAAATGCTGAACGCGTAGTAAGCGAGCTTGCAGGCTGTGAGGATATAAAGGTCATTTGTACCGGCGGACGCCTTACGCCTAAGAATATGTCCTAT
>CAMFCK010000122.1 GCA_945948775.1 uncultured Clostridia bacterium | reverse complement strand
GACAAGGAGTTTTACAAAGCTCTCGAAAGCATTAAGATTTCAGACGCTATTTCGATTGACGACTATAATCTCAGCGAAAATGACGGCAAAAGAAACTTGCTTTCATTCCTGTTTCTGTGTAAGAATACAGAAGAACTGTACTCACAAAGAGGCATAAGCCGTGAAATTCTATACGACACCTTGAGCGACCTGGCAATATGGACAAAAATATGGAGCAGAAAAAAAGGCCGTCTTTACTTGGGCGAGCTGGAATGGCTTTCACTTCATTTGAAGGCAAAGCTCTTTAAGCTCGGCAGATTGCAGTTTTGTCTCGGTAATGCGGAGTTTGATATTCCGGATGAGAACATTTCAAAAGGTGATAAAGTTATAGAAGTACACATTCCGTCAAACGGCGAATCGCTTACATACGACGCTTGCATAAAATCCTTTTCAAAAGCAAGAGAATTTTTTGCCGCTTATTTCCCAGACTTCGATTACAAATGCTTTACTTGCCATTCATGGCTGCTGGACTCATCGCTTAAAGAGATTCTAAAAAGTGACAGCAACATCTTAAAATTTCAGTCAATGTTCAAGCTGATAAAAGAAGATGAATCCAATGCTGTTTTAAATTATGTTTTTGAATGGGGCATTAATCCGGAAGATATTAAAAACGTCAGATGTACATCAACCTTTGCTGAAAACGTAAAAAAACGTGTACTTAGCGGAAAAAGCTTTTATGCAGGATTTGGTATTGTGCAATAATAAGTAATAAGTCTTTAATACACAAAAACGAAATGCACCGCAGTTTCACTAAGAAACTTTTCTCGGTGCATTTTTGTTTAGAAAAGTTTTTTAGTGATTTGCATGATAAAAAACACACCCCAAAGATGTGTTTTTACCTATTATATAGTTCACTCGGAAACTATTCTTCTTTTAAAATTCCTTTATTTAAGCGGTTTTGAGCAAAGAAAAAGAAGCGTAACTCTGTATCAAAATCACGCTTCTTATTTGGTCGGAGTGACAGGACTTGAACCTGCGGCACCTTGACCCCCAGTCAAGTGCGCTACCACCTGCGCTACACCCCGTGGTGCGGATAACAGGACTTGAACCTGCACAGTATTGCTACCACTAGAACCTGAATCTAGCGCGTCTGCCAATTCCGCCATATCCGCATATTATTATCACAACAAAATCTATTTTACTACATTTTATGCCTATTGTCAATGATTTTTTTGAAAGTTGAAAAATTATTTTAAAAAGATTGTTTTTAGAAGTATGATATGATATAATTATGAAGTATTAATGCTAGCTTTTCTACAAAATTTTATGGGAGTGTGCTTATGAAAATAGGAATTCAGACAAATTCTTTGGACATGCTCGGATATGGGAGATGGGGAGAGGGCACCTATAAGAAGCTAAAAGAACATGGCTATAGCTGCTCAGATTTTAATATGGCAGATACGGAGTCTGTTATTTATACTGTCTCGCAGAGGGAAGCTGATGCCATACTACTGCATGAAAAAGAACTTGCCTCTGATTCTGAAATTGAAATAATCCAGGTGCACGGTCCCTGGCACTGGCCTGCTAAGGATGATACAAAAGAGGACAGGGCAGAACGAATGGATAAGATGAAAAAATCCATTCGTGCAGCGGCAATTCTCGGCTGCAAAAGCTGGGTTGTTCATCCGCTTATGCCATACGGTACTAATGATGCCGGAACAAAAATCGCACGAAGAACATGAGATATAAATTTTGAGTTTATGAGCGCGCTTTTAAAAACTGCAAAGGAATATGGAGTTATGATTTGCTTTGAAAATATGCTTATGCGTGAAATTTCTCTTGCAACTCCTGCCGATATTTTGAAATTTGTTAAAGCGATTAATGACGATAACTTTAAAATATGTCTTGACATAGGGCATGTGGCCGTATTTAATGATTTGGTTCCCGGAGATGAAGTCCGCAGACTGGGAAATTAAATACATGCATTGCATATACATGATAATAACTATGGAATGGATCTGCATTTAATGCCATATTTTGGCATTATAGACTGGGAGGATTTTGCGGCTGCATTGAAGGATATTAAATATAACGGATGTTTTTCGTTGGAAACTATTCCTTCCGGCAAGCTTCCGGACGACATTTTTGTATATATGTGCAGACTGCTCGCAAAAATCGCCGAAAAAATCGCAAAGAATATCTGAATATAAATAGTAGTATCGGAGCATCAACATGATTTCTACATATATATTACTGACAATTGCATATATCGCCGGTGCTGCCGCATCTGTATGCGCTGACTATGGTCTGACGGTGATTTTTTCTGTCTGCATGCTTATAATGTCAGGATTAAAATGCTTGTTGAAAGCCGCTTCTGCAAAATGTATGTTGTTATGCTGCTGCTTTTTCTTGCTTGGTGCTATTCTTATGTCCAACTCATGGTATAGTGAGTCTGGAATACTGAGCGGCTGTACAGGACGTTATACCGAAGTGCAGGGTGTGGTAATCGGACTGCCGGTAAGCAATGATGGATATTATTCTTATACAGTACAGCTGGAGAATCTTAATTACAAAAATATAAACACCAATCTGAATGAAACCGTTCATTTGACATCGGAAATGAAGTTTGATACCGGAAACCGGCTGAAATTCCGCGGATTTTTGAGTGAAATAGACGCTCCCGACAACAGCACGGACTTTGATTACAGAACTTATTATAAGGGAAAGGGTATCAAATACCGCCTGCATGCTGATGAGGCGGAGCTTGTCAGCGCGCGCGCATTTATAGCATCGCCGCTGTACATCGGCAACTATTTAAAAAGCCGTTTAGCCTTTGCGATTGATCGTTTTTATACAGGAGATTCAGCCGCTTTGATGAAGTCGGTTCTTTTGGGATGCAGATCAGGTTTCTCTGATTCATTCTATAAAACACTTATCAGAACTTCGGCTGTGCGCTTTCTGCATCCTTCATATCTGCATATGTTTCTCCTTATATCATTGTGTGAATGCTGCTTTGTTCTTGCACCAAAAAGAAGGCGGAAGCTGCTTATACTTTCCGTTTTGTTTGTATACGCTGTTTTCAGCAGCGATTTTAACACATTTATTAAGCTATTTATTATGTGCGCACTAACACTTCTGTACCGCAGAATACGCGGATTTTCGCACTATCCTGATATTGCGGCAGTTACGGTATTAATCCTTTTGATAGCTAATCCGCTGTTTCTTTTTGCATCATGGTTTGTAATATCTGTTAGCATCGGAATTTTGCAGTACATATTTTATCGACCGATTTCAGCTCGTTTTTCTTTTATAAAGAATAAAAAGCTTCGCTGCGCTGTTTGTTCATGGCTCATCGGAACAATCGGCATAATGCCTTTTTGCGCCTATTATTTTTACGGGGAATCATTATACGGTATTATATTCAGTCTTGTGTATACTCCGCTTTCGCTGCTGCTGTTTTTAATTGCGCCTATAACGCTTTTTATGTATGAAGTTTTCGGCGGTGCAAATATAATAGGCATATTGTGTGATTCGATTTTGAGCCTTATGAAGAATATTCCACAGCTCGTTTCACTATTGCCGGGACATTATATCATGCTTGGTAAAACAACGGCGGCAGGCTTTGTGATTTATATTTCATTTGCTGCAATGCTAAAGCTGTATATGGAAAAGAAATATAAACACAAAACATTTATTGTGTCTGCGTCAGTATGCTTTTCCTTTATTGCGGCTTTGGGAATACAGACGCTTGCAGACAGAGGAAATTTATACGCGTATTTTGTTAATGTTGGGCAGGGTGACGGCGCGGTAATAAATATCAAAGGCATGGATACGATACTTATAGACGGCGGCGGCGCTGAAGCTGAAAGCACATATAATACAGGAGAAAAGGTATTTGTACCATATCTTGCAGCAAAGGGTTTTAACCGCATTGAGCTTGCTATCGTGTCGCATTGCCATCAAGACCATGCGGAGGGTATAATAGCTGCAATTGAAAACTGCCGTGTTCATACGGTCATGCTTACTGATATTGATGAAAAAAGCGAATACCGTGATATGATAATAGAAGCTGCACAAAAAAATGATACTGAA
>CAMFCK010000121.1 GCA_945948775.1 uncultured Clostridia bacterium | reverse complement strand
CTGCGTAGGCGGCGCATGCTATCCCGAAGGTCATATCGAATCGGACAACCGCGCGCAGGATATAGAAAATTTGAAAATCAAGGTGGAGGCAGGCTGCGATTTCCTTACCACACAGATGTTTTTTGACAACAACATTCTCTACAGCTTTATGTTCAGACTGTTAAAAGCCGGAATAAATATTCCGATCATCGCGGGTATCATGCCGGTTGTCAACGCCAAACAGATAACGCGCATATGCAGCATGTCCGGAACGGCTCTGCCGCCGCGGTTTACGGCTATAGTCGACCGTTTCGGTCAGGATCCTGCGTCCATGCGTCAGGCAGGAATTGCCTATGCGACCGACCAGATAATCGACCTTATTGCAAACGGCGTTACGAATATACACATATACACAATGAACAAGCCGGACATTGCCGGAAAAATCTTTTCCAACCTGTCCGATATTATAAACTCATGACTATTAACAAAAAAGAAGTGCTCCGGTATATGGGGCAGCGGCGCGGCGAAGCCGACGCTCAGATTATGCAGATAGTGGACGGCATCTGCGCCGAATTTGAAAGAACTGTCAGACCAAAATATGTCTGGCGCGAATATGAGCTTTCCGTCACGGACGATACCGTCACGCTCGGCGGAATAACCATAAAAAGCAAGCGGCTGGCGGCGCATCTTCACGAGTGTGAAAGGGCGGCTGTTTTAGCCGCAACGCTCGGAATTGCAGCGGATTCGATCATTCAGCGCTCCTTTACCGCCGGTACGCTGAACGGTGCGGCGGCTCAGGCTGTCGGCGCGGCTATGATAGAATCGGTGTGCGATGACGCATGCGCTCAGATTGCGGCTGTCAGCGGATTGAACATAAAGCCGCGTTTTTCAGCAGGCTACGGCGATTTTGACATCTCTCACCAGCAGGACATGCTTAATCTGACCGACGCCGGGCGCAGGGCAGGTATAACCCTATCCGATTCAATGATGATGATACCGACAAAATCGGTCACGGCTGTCGTCGGGCTGACGCATAAAAAAGGCTGTGCGCAGGGCGGCTGCGCGCAATGCGATAAAAAGGATTGTGAGTTCAGAGTATGAAAACTTTTAAACAACGGCTTGGAAAAGAGCTGCTCTTCTTCGACGGAGCAATGGGCACCATGCTTCAGGAGCGCGGGCTTGCTCCCGGAGAGCTTCCGGAGCTGTGGAACATAAACCGCAGCGAGGATATTTACAATATACACAAATGCTATGCCGATATCGGCTGCGATATAATGACCGCCAACACCTTCGGCGCAAACAGGTTCAAGCTTGCCGGCAACAGCAGTCTGCTTTCCGATATAATTACAAACGGGGTAAGGCTTGCAAAGAGTGCCGCACCGGACAGATATACAGCTATAGATGTAGGTCCTTTGGGCAAGCTTTTAAAGCCATTCGGCGACATAACCTTCAGCGAGGCTTATGACGCCTTTGCCGAAATCATTACAACAGGCGAAAAGGCAGGGGCAGATCTTATCCTTATAGAAACTATGGGCGATGTATACGAAGCAAAAGCCGCCGTTCTTGCCGCAAAGGAAAATTCGGAACTTCCCATAGCTCTTACAATGACCTTTGATGAAAACGGAAGGCTTCTGACCGGTGCGGACATAACCACCGCCGCTCTTATATTTGAAGGTCTTGGGGTAGACGCATTCGGATTTAACTGCGGACTGGGGCCTGCACAGATGAAAAAGCTGCTGCCTGAGCTTACCTCTGTATGCACGCTGCCGATTGTCGTCAATCCTAATGCCGGACTTCCCGTTTTGGTAAACGGGCATACGGAATTTAATGTAAGTCCGGAGGACTTTGCCGCCGTGCAAAAGGAAATCCTTCACGGAGGCGCGGCTGTTCTTGGCGGCTGCTGCGGCACTACGCCAAAGCATATCGCAGAGATGATAAAAGCCCTGCGCGGAATTTCACCGCGAAAAAACGAGGTAAAAAAAGTAACGGCAGTAACCTCCTATTCGCGCACCGCCCTGTTCGGCGAAAAGCCGCTTATTATCGGAGAGCGCATTAATCCTACCGGAAAAAAACGGTTAAAACAGGCTTTAAAGGAGCATGACACCGATTATATTCTCCGCGAGGGAATTGCTCAGGCGGAGAAGGGGACGGACATTCTCGATGTTAACGTAGGGCTGCCGGAAATTGACGAGCCGGAGATGATGGAGGCTGCCGTCACTGCTCTGCAGGGCGTATGCGACCTTCCTTTGCAGATAGATACCTCCGATATTACCGCAATGGAGCGCGCTTTGCGCATATACAACGGCAAGGCGCTTGTAAATTCAGTCAACGGCAAGGAGGAATCGCTTGAGTCGGTGCTTCCTCTGGTAAAAAAATACGGCGCAGCCGTTGTATGCCTTACCCTTGACGAGCGCGGCATACCGGAAACCGCCGCAGGCAGGATAGAAATTGCCGAAAAAATCATAAAACGCGCCGAAGAATACGGAATAGGGCGCGAAAATCTTGTGATAGACGCGCTGTGCATGACTATTTCCACCGGTGCGGACAATGCAAAAATAACGCTTGAAGCAATAGATTATATCAGAAACACCCTCGGCGTTCACACAGTTTTGGGCGTGTCAAACGTGTCCTTCGGACTTCCTGCAAGAGAGCATATCAATTCGGTATTCTTCGCAAACGCAATGGAACGCGGACTTTCCTCTGGTATAATAAATCCGCTTTCAGACGCTATGATGGCGGCGTACCGTTCCTACTGCGCACTACACGGGCTCGACGCCGACTGTGCGGAATATATCGCGGCATATTCCGGCGCGGCAGCTCCCGTAAACACCGTTTCTCAGTCGGAGGTAACTCTGCGCGACGCGGTGATACGCGGACTGTGCGAGGACGCATACTCGGCGGCTAAAAAAGCTCTTGCAGATACCGCGCCTCTTGACCTTATAAATAACGAGCTTATTCCTGCTCTTGACGTAGTAGGCGCCGGCTTTGAACAGAATAAAATATTCCTGCCCCAGCTTCTTATAAGCGCGGACGCGGCAAAGCGCGGATTTGACGCTATTAAAGAGCATTTAAGCGAGCAGGGCGTAAAACAGGAAAACCGCGGCGATATAATTCTTGCCACGGTAAAGGGCGACATCCATGACATAGGGAAGAACATAGTAAAGGTTCTTCTTGAAAATTACGGCTATAATGTCATAGATCTCGGCAAAGACGTTGCGCCCGAGCTGATAGTAGAAACAGCGGTAAAAAACAACATTCGTCTGGTTGGGCTTTCTGCACTCATGACTACAACCGTATGCAGCATGGAGGAAACTATTAAGCAGCTTCGCAAGGTCAGCGACTGCAAGGTGATGGTCGGCGGAGCAGTTCTGAATCAGGAATATGCTGAAGCAATCGGTGCAGATTTCTACTCAAAGGACGCGCTTGGAAGCGTTCACTATGCAAATAAACTATTTGGCTGATAAGGAGAACTGATATGAAAAAGCTTATTCCGATACTTCTGACACTTTTTGCGATATGCAGCTATGCACAGGCAGAAGAACTATTCTGTGATACAATTATTGCTACCGAACCCCGCATGATGCAGCAAAGTCCCGGCATCGCGCTGTTTTCTGCAAGACCTTCTGTTGAGCAGCAGCTTTATGCCGTTATTGAAGAAGGACTTTGCGCGCATGCGGCAAGCATTAATGTTTCGGCGTTCGATATACCTTTAAGAGGCTATGAAACAGATGAAACGCAGATAACGATTTCAGGATTGCTGGATATATACTGCAGCGTGGTGTATAACCATCCCGAATACGGCGACCTCAGAACCGGCTTTAGTTTATTCCGTAATCCGGATACGCCTACGTTAAGCAGCATTGTTCCCTTATATCTTGAAAACTACAGCCAAGCTGAATATGACCGCGCAGTCGATTATACCCTGTCAAGAGTTATCGCCCCCGGCATGACCGACATGGACAAGCTTTTGGCTATACATGATTTTCTTGCCGACAAGATTACATACAGCTCAAAAACCGTTCCGGTATATAACAAAGACGGTACGCCACTGCTTGACAGCGACGGCAATCAGGTCTATGACTTTGCCGATTCTGTCTACACTCCATACAGTGCGCTTGTCAATTATGACGCGGTATGTCAGGGATAAGATCGGAAGAGCGTCGTG
>CAMFCK010000120.1 GCA_945948775.1 uncultured Clostridia bacterium | reverse complement strand
GCGCCTCAATCCCTTTTTCGCCGGCTCAAGGCAATGTCTTGTATTGACCGCCGGCACCCTGCAAAGCCTTGCAGCTATACGCGCAGAAAGACTTGCATGCGTGTGAATGACATCGGGCTTTTCCTCTTCAATAATACGCTTCAGAGCCGATATGCCCTTGACCGAAAAGGAGCGGTCTGCAATCTCATCAGCTTCAACATATCTTACGCCAAGCTCCTCTATTCTTTCGGCAAGGGCGCTGCCGCGCGGTATGACAACTACCATGTCTATTTTATCGCGGTCATAGGCCTTTAAAAAGGTGAGAAGCCATATTCCCGCTCCGCCTATGTTGCTGTCCGTGCTGACCTGCATTACCTTTATCATTTCATCACCGTCCTGTCAATTTCAGCTCCGCTTACTATAAGTCCGACCAAGATCCAGAAAATCAGCGACATACGCAGATTATACCAAAGGCTTTCCGCAATGCCCTGAAACAAATATCCGGCAAGCACCCCGGCAGCCGCAAGCGTAACATTTCTGATAATTGTGTTTTTGCTTCTGACCGAAGCAATTTCCCTGTATGCTGTTGCTATCATAAGCAAATAGGTTATAAGTCCGCCGATACCCATATCTGCCACAAGCTGAATATAGAAATTATGCGCATGAAGCGCAAAACCCGCACCGTTTAAAGCATATCCGGAATATACCGCCGCAAACGCGTCCGAGCCAAAGCCCACGCCTGACATCCAGAAATCCATAGCCATCCGAGCTGACGCTATCCACACCGATACCCGGTATGCTGTCGAGGAATCGCCGGTATTTCCGATGCTCACAAGCCGGTTCAAAATGCTCGGCGGCAGCACAAACGGCATTGCAAGCAAGCCGAGTATACACAATACTATCCATCGTCTGTCCTTTAAAAGCAGGAACACAGCTATTCCTAAAATAACTCCTACCCACGCTCCGCGCGACCATGTATACATCAGGCATAAAAAGCTTACTGCAAACACCCCAAGCCATACGCTCTTTTTCGTCAGCCTGTGTTCATACCAGAAAAGAGAGAAAACTATCGGAATAGTTACTATTAAATACTGTCCAAGCACATTCGGATTGTCAAAGGTTGCATAAACACGCGTTTTAATATCCTCAAACATTTCTTTGTCCACCCAGCTTTGCGTGGTGACGTCCATAGTGAAATTCTGCACTATACCTAAAAGCCCTATAAACAGCGCGCCGCCTGCAAAGGCAACAGCTGCGGCTCGCCAGCGTGCCGGCGTTGTCAGCGTGTTTACGATTAAAACATACGCGCCTATAAAAATCAGATATATACAGAATATGACTGCGCTCTTTGTCTGATGAAAGCTTGTTGCGGTCGAAAAGATACCGAAAATCACATAAAGCGCGATCAGCGGAGCAAAGCAGCTGAGCTTTGCGTTTGTTACTCTTCCTGTCCATAGTGCGGCCGCAAAGCCGGCAATACTCAGGATACATAGTGCAGCCAGAGCCGACGTCGGCAAAAAAGCGGCTAAAATGATTATCAAAAACACTCCTATTTCATATCTTGCCAATACTGCCACCGCAAAAAGCACGCCAATAACAGCGGCAAAGGGCAGTACCGGATTTGATACTCCTGCCGCCGCTCCGCACAGCAGCGCCCCGGCGCAGGCAAGTGCGGGATTTACACGTTTATCCTCCGGTACGGCATATACCGTATCCGTAAACAAGCTGCCGATAAAGCGCCCGATGCGGCTTCCGTAATACAGCGCATAAAGACTTTCCGAAAAAAGAAAGCACAAAACTGCCGCCGCAAGCAGGGCCGCAATCACCATAATATATATTTTCGCACCTATATTGCCGCATACCGCAGTGCCTGCAGCCATGCCCGCCGCAGCGGCGAGAAATACCGCACCGATATATTTAAGCGGTATATGAAAAATACTCAATATTCCGTCAACAACCACACCTTCGTTTATTTTCTGCACCTTACGACCTGCAAGCGGCGCGCTGAGCAATCTGTACGAAAGACTGTTCTTCCACCATCGTCCGCTGCAGAAGCCGTGCATAAAGGCACGCACCGCAAAAGAACCGCCTGCGCGCTTCACGAAGAAATCGCAGACTGAATTTATTATCTGCGCAAGCATGCTGTTATCATACCAGCGCACAATTGCCTTCCACGCAGAAATTATAATACCGATTATAAAGCTATCTGCCACCGAATACACCTCCTACAGCAGCCTTTAAGCTGTCCACACCGAGTAAATATGCCGCGGCAAAATATGCCGCCAATCCCGCGACTGCGCATATTGCGCCGTGTATCATATAACCTGTCATGCCGCCGGCAGCAATAAAACTCAGAAGCCTTGACAAAACAAGTACAACCGCTGCCATAACCGCCGCCGATATAACAGTTTTTACAAGCTCGGAAATATCCTTCCCTGCAAACACGCCTCCGTTTTTCCGGCGGTAGGAAATGAAATTCAAAGCCGCATTCACCGTTGATCCGCCTGCGGTAGCAAGAGCAAGTCCGGGAGTGCCGACCGCCTTAAACAGCGCCCATGCCAAAATTATATCAACTGCCATAGAGCAGAGCGCATTCACCATCGGCGTTTTTGAATTTTTCATTGAAAAGAATGCCTTTGACAGAATTTCATTATAGGCAAGTCCTATCATTCCGACCGAATAGCACGCAAGCGCGGGGGCGGTCATAAGCGTCTGCTCCCTGGTAAATTTACCATGCTCGTATATAAAACCGATAACATCTCTGCTGAGCAAAATAAAGCAGACCATTATCGGGAGAATTACAATGGTAATTGCCTTTAACGCGCCCACAATCAGCTCCTTTGATTCATCAGCGCGTTCGGCTGCGTTAGAGCGCGACAGCCGGGGCAAAATCAGATTGGTAACAACGAATGAGAACACTCCGGTCATTACAAGATATAGTCTGTTTGAGCAGTTAAGTACCGATACCGCACTGTCAACCGAGGATGCAAGCCTTGTATTTACAAGCGAATACAACGGCTGAACCCATGTGCTTATCAGCATCGGCAGCGCAAGCATAAGCGCCTGGCGGATATATTTATCCATAAAATCCAGCCGCGGTCTGAATCGGTAGCCTGTTTTTTTCAGCGACGGGATCTGTATAAATACCTGCAAGCTCCACGAAAACAATATTGCTGCCGCCAGTCCGTAAATGCCGAACCTGTCTGCAAAAAGCGGGAAATACAATATCACCGCAACATTGGACACAAGACTCATTATCGCAGGAATATTAAATTCCCCGAAGGACTGCAATATCCCTACAAAGGAAAAAGCAAGTCCAGTGAATATCACCATTGGAAACATGATAGTAGAAAGCCTTGTCGCTAAGCAAGCCGTTTCATCGTCAAAGCCGGTTGCTATAAAGCCGGTTATCAGCTGCTTTGAAAATACCATTCCGACTATCGACAAAAGTACTGTTGCGAGCAGTATCATGCCGATGAATTTATTTGCAAAGCTCATTGCTCTTTGTTTGTTTTCCTTTTCATAGATGCCGTTAAATACCGGTATAAAGGACGCAGAGATCACGCCGCCTATAACCATGTCAAACATCGTGGTCGGAAGCTGGCTTGCGGCAAAGTACGCGTCTGCCGTGCTTCCCATGCCAAAGTACGCGGTTATAAGAGTTTCACGCAGCAGACCGCACGCCTTGGCAAGAAATGTGGCAGCAGCCATAAACCCAGCGGTTTTTAGCATTTTGTCCGCACCGTTCACGATATATCACCTCCGTCAAGAAGGCGAAGTGCAAGCTCAGCATTCAGCATTGCCTTTTGTTTCAGCTCGGCGCGGTTTTTTTCAAGCTCCGCTTTTATATCGTCATACCCGTTCACGCACTTATCTACTGCGCTTCGCAGCTCCTCCTCGGTCATGGTGGTAACATCGCAGTAGTTGTCTATGCCTATATAGTCCAGAAAACCGCTCACCTTCGGGTCATAAACCAACCCCACCAGCGGAACGCAGGCAACAGCCGAGTATATCAGCGTATGAAGCCGCATACCGATACACATGTGCATCTGCCCCATCAGCGACAAGAGCCTGTCAATATCATAATCAGCCTTTATAACAGACGCGCCTGCATTCATTTTTCGTTTTATTTTCACGGTGACCGCATAATCGTTCTGCGGCTGCATCGGCAAAAATACCGCGTGCATATCATATTTATAGCACGCATAATCGCACACTCGTGCAAGCACGTCGCAGAAGTCATCGCTGCAATG
>CAMFCK010000119.1 GCA_945948775.1 uncultured Clostridia bacterium | reverse complement strand
TGATGACCCATTGGGGCAGCCTGGAAATCACATCCATAGCACCGGAGGAGGTATAAAAAGTTATTCTTCGTCCTCGGTGGTAGAGATGAACGGCGGTACGATTTCAAACTGTGGTGCAAGGTCAGGCGGCGGCATATATTCTTGGGAATCCAAAATTATTATCAAGGGCGGCACAATAACCGACTGTTATGCAAGAATTAGCGACGGAGGCGGTATATACATAACAGCGTATGCTGCTGCAGATATAGAAGGCGGAATAATATCCGGCAACTCTGCAAGAGAAGACGGCGGCGGTATCAGTAATTTCGGAGTGCTTAATATTACAGGCGGTGAAATTAAGAATAATACCGCAAGCGGAAATGGCGGAGGAATATATACAAAACCATCCGATACAACCAAAGGAATCGTTACAATGACCGGCGGAACAATTTCCGGCAATACAGGTTATGATGGCGGCGGTATCATGTTTGATAACGCGACAGGAACCATCAGTAATGCTATTATAAAGGGAAATAGGGCGACGAATTTCGGCGGCGGTATTCAAGCTTGCAACGAATCAAATGTAACCATTGAGAATACGGAAATCACCGAAAACACCACATACGGAGGCGGCGGTGTGTCTGCACAGAATAACTCTACCGTTACCATAAACGGAGGAAAAATTTTCAAAAACAGTTCACAGCAGGGCTGCGGCCTTAGAATAGACGCAGCGGTTGCACATCTTAACGATGGCGTCGAAATATCGGAAAACGGTTCAGAAAACGGACTGTACAAAGGTTCTGAAATTTATGGAGCGGGTATTTGGACCAGTGAATCAACAATAAACTATAATGACGCCAATGTTATAAACAATCACGGCTACAACAGCGGCGGTGTGTATGCTCGTGATGCCGATGTTTTCTTAAACTTATCTAAGGGTAATATTACGGGAAACATAGCCGAAGTTGAAGCCGGCGGTATTGGCTGTAAAACGGATCATATAACAATCAAAGGCGGAATACAAATTACCGGAAATAAGCTTGCATCGGGAGATAAAGAAATCAATAGCAACGTATATTTGAGAAATAATACAACGCTAAATGTCGAGAGCCCTTACACCGCAGCGGAAGACAGAATAATTTCGGCACAAATCGGCGTAGCGATCGAAGGAGAATCTTCAAATATTGTTGCTGCAAACGAAACAGATTACAGCGAATATTTCATAGCTGATTTACCGGAAGAAAGGGTGTATTATGATACCTCGGATAATATTGTGAAGCTTGGCGGAACATATACGGTCACCTTTGACTATGGAGATGGTAAATATTATGGAACTGCCGAAAGAGGTAAGGCGGTGGCCGAAACGGAAGAAATACCTACACGTGAAGGCTACTACTTTGGTGGTTGGTTAAACGGCGATACTCCTTACAATTTCACAGATCCAGTATTTGGCAACATGACACTTACAGCTAAATGGTTAGAAGCGGGAACATTCGGCATCAGTATAACACCGAGTAAAATTTTTATTGTGAGCGACAAAGCAACAGCATACGGTGCGACACACAAAAGCGGAAAACTTACAGATCTTGTAATGGAAAATATAGTAAAGTATGGAGTTATAAAGCTTAATGAGATTGATCTTAATATAACAAATGCTGATACAATTTCGTTGTATATATGGGATGAGAATCAGACTCCGCTTTGTGATGTAATAAGATATAATATCGGAGGATGATTTTAATAGTTAGCCTTGCGGAGTTGTCCGAAAAGGAATTTGCTCCCAATGAAAATACCGCAAGAGAGAAGAAATTGCAGCAATTCTGCAAAGATTTATTGAGGGTAACAAATAAACGGTAAGTAACGCTTGACGCTAAAGCCTCGTTTGAGAGTTCAAACGGGGCTTTTTGACTGAATAATTGTGAATGCAGCATCATGTATATATCCGTAAAGAAAAGCGCAGAAAACGTACCCATACAAAAAAACAGTCCAAGAATACACCCTACTAATTCCCACATATTTTCCTACATTTCTGCGACTTCGTCATTAACTTACAATCGCTTTGATTTAAGATATTTTATCTGCTCCGATATTACAGCAAAAAATAAAAAAGTTTCAAAAATCTATTTCACTATACAAAATTTTGTGGTATAATATTGTTATTCCTAATACATATCGTGTGCATCTTGCTCACGAACCCAATTTATTCCCTCCTGCTTATGAACTGCTAAATTTTAGTTCGTTGAGCAGTAGGAAAAATTTTTAAATAAAAAACGGGGTATATGCTTTGAACTGCCCCAAATTGTACATACAGCACAAAAAAGAGTACCTATGGTATTTGTTTGAAACAGCCGTTTCGGTGAAGCGTTAAATAAGCTTCAGGATAATCTCACATGCAAAAAGGTTATGACAAACGGGATTAAAAAGTAATACAGATCCCGGCTAACGCCCATATTAAAATGCTGCGCCCTTTGCATACATCAGAACATATGATGAGGGTGTTGCGTTAAGCAATACCCTCTTATGAGCTGATTAAATTTAGATGCAGAACGGAAAACCACCAAATGTGGTTTTGACCGCTTTTGACCTTGCCCAAAGGCGTACATGGGGGGTACGTCGGCCGGTGAGGTTTTTTCATGGCAGAAAAGCGTAAAATAATAGAAATCCCACATTTTTGAGGATTTCTACATAATAAAATTCTTAATTTATAATAACAATGCTTTTCTGCAATCTGCGCTAAATGCAATTATTCTTTCCTCTTTTTGCTTCGTCTGCTTTTACGCTTGCTGATCCATTCCTTTGTCTCAATGATTTCTTCTTCTGTTTTCATCTGCGGAATAAATCTTTCAGCAACGCTTCCCTTCTCGCGGTTTTTCAGATAAAACACTCCCAGTACCGAAAATGCAACCGCACCTATACAGTTAACTATCAAATCCTTCATAGTATCAATTATGCCAACATCCAGATAGCCGTTATCTATAACAAATTCAACCGGCTCGCCGTTCATGGTTCCACTTATGACCGTTTTAGTGATATTTTTTATCACAACCGTGTCATTCACACCATCTGCATTAAGTTTTACAGACGAGATGGCTGACACGATCCAGTCCTTCTGCATATCGGTCTGAAAAACGCTGTCCATAAAATACTCAAAAAACTCCCATACAACCCCTACTGTCATAGAAAAGCAAAATGCCACAAATGCCACAAACACAGGTGACATACCGATGTGAAAGCGCGGACTGCTGTTTAGTATATCTATCATAGAAAAGCCTATTGCTGCCATCAGAAATCCGTTTATAGTGTGCAGCATGGTATCCCAATTAGGAATAAACGTATAAAAGCTCTGTATTTCACCGAGTATTTCTGCGGCAAAGATAAAAAGCAGTATTATAATTTCAAGCGCATCGGGCAGCTTAATGTTGAACTTTGTGTCAACCACCATCGGTATCATAAATAAAATGAGCGTAAGTACGCACAAAAATACGTTATAATAATTACCGTGAATAAATTGCAGTACCATTACAGCAATAACCAACACTCTCAATATAATGTAAATTATCGCTGTTCTTGCCTTTTGCCCCCTTGTTTTATCAGCTTTCATTCTTCTTCCCTTCCAGTTAATACCGTCATGCTATAAATATTGCTATAAAATCAAAAAACGTCCGGAAGCCGGGCGGCATCATAATTTAGTTATAACTCTGCTCTTTTTAAAAAGTAAGTCAAAGCATTTATTGCATGGATAAAGTCCTTAAACATATTTCCCACAATCTTACTGTTAAAAATATCCGCTTCGCCGGTCATATTCCATTTAGCGGCATTTGCAAGCAAAACCGATTTATTTTTTTCTTTCTTTCCGGCAAGCATTTCAACAGTAATCCCATTGTATTCAGAAATAATATTTCTGTAACTTTCACAGACTTTTCGCGCCAATGACTCAACAGTATATTCACGCAGCTTATCTACGCCAAGCATTTCAGCAGCAGTCTCAAGCCCCTCTATAAGCTCTGCCGACAATCTCCGCCTTTCACGAATATAATCGGCAGCACGGAATGCGTACTTCTTGCCGCAAAGCTCCCCGAATGCTCGTTTTGTATCAAGATAACCGCTTTGTATCGAGCGCGCAATGCGTTTCTGCTCAAACTGCATAACTCCCACCTCCGGAGTTTCGTACTTGACCTCAAACAGATTAATTCCCCTGTGTTTGGCCGGCTTAACAATGCCATAGTCACCCACATCTACATCTATACTATCCCGGAAGTCGCGG
>CAMFCK010000118.1 GCA_945948775.1 uncultured Clostridia bacterium | reverse complement strand
GAGGGTATGGCTGTGACATCATCCGACTGGCAGGAGTATAAGGCAACCATAACATTGCCGGATAACTATATCCCTACACAGGCATACGGCAATCGCATTTTCATGGGTATAAATAAATCATTGCAGAGCGGCGGTGGCTTTGCAGTAGATGTATCGGATAAGGACTCGGTATATGTTGCACAGGAGCAGCCTGCAAAGGTGCAGCTTACATATACACCGAAAACAACTATTGAAGCAGGCACAACAATAGATATACCGGCAGAGGTAGTCAATCAGATCGGTATTAAGGGAACACTTTCGCAGGATCTTGAATGGTATTGCGTGGACGAAACGGGAACAAAGGCTATTGACAGAGTGCATATAACAAAAACAAAAACCGGTGCGCAGCTCTACTTCCGTGATGATGTAAATGATGATGACATTCAGGTATTTGCTGTATCAAAAGCCTACGGTCTTGCTGCGTCTGTACGGCTTGTAATGGGTTCCTTGACAGAGCCAAGAACAATTTACGTTTCACCAAAAGGCAATGATAATTATTCAGGCTCCATAGTAAATCCTCTTGCATCATTAAACGGAGCGAGACAAAAGATAGCAGAATTAAAGGAAATGGGAGTCAATGCACCTATCGAGGTAATCTTTCGTGAAGGCGTCTATCGTTTTGACAATACAGTAAGCTTCACTTCTGATGACTCCGGAACGGAAACTGCCCCGATAACATATAAAGCGGCAGAAGGGGAAAAGGTAGTATTTTCCGGCGCAACAAACATTGATCTTTCCTCGGCGCAGAAGGTTACTGATGAATCTGTGATAGCAAGATTAAAGGATAGCGTAAAGGATAAAGTGGTTGTAATAGATCTTGGCGAGCAAGGTATTGACTCGATGAGCTCGGAAAAGCTGCACGCGACTATTCAGATGCTTTATAAGGACGACTATGAGCATCCGCGTATGTTCCTTGACGGCAATGAACAGATGCTGTCGCAATGGCCAAACGGTGACGGTGAGTATGCAACCTATACTTATAACAATGCTAATTCAATCATATACAGCGATGATGAACCGTCAGCATGGGGAAGCGCAAAGGATGTCTGGGTAGGCGGATATCTTGGCTACGATTATATTTATAAGCGTATTCCTGTTTCGAGTGTTATAGCAAGCAGCAAGGTACTCGATTTGCAAACTATTGCAGGAACTGTGGAGGTGGACAATACAACAGGCGGCAGCACACCGGTTACAAACAGATGGAAAGCGTACAATCTGCTTGAAGAAATTGATGTTCCGACAGAGTGGTATATAGATAAAGATAATATGCTTCTTTACTATTATCCACCCTATGCAGTAACCGATTCAACGGCAGAGCTTGCGGTATTAAAGGATAATATGATTTCGTTGAGCGGACTTAGCTACGTGAGCTTTGAAGGAATTGAATTTGAAAAAACAAGAGGCATGGCGATATCCGCAAACAATATCCGCAACATAACGGTAAAAGACTGTGATTTCCGCTATATCGGCAGCAATGCAATATATATTGCAGGAACACAGGATGCGCAGTCTGATGCCGGATATTGGCAGCGGCAGAAGATAGACGCGGCATATGATACGGATATTTCCGGCTGCCGGTTTGGCAATATAGGCGGATACGGCGTATATCTTGACGGAGGAAATGTTGACACTCTTACTCCGGGAAATAACACAATTTATGAATGTATATTCTATAAATGCTCTGAGCAGATAAAAGGCTATGAAGTAATTATGGTTAAAGGCTGTGGCAATATTGTCGAGCATAATAACATTAGCTGCTCTGCATTTCAGGCTATACGCTCTTATGGAAATGATCATAAAATCCGTTACAACGAAATTTATGACGTAATACGTGAAACCGATGATTCCGGAGCAATTTATCAGGGAAGAAATACTATCCAGAGAGGTACTGAGATTTCTTACAACTATATCCATGATATTCTTGGAACCTCGGACACGGTATTTAACCATAAGCCGGCAATATATTGGGATGATTACCAGACAGGTATGACGGCAGAGCATAATATTATTGCAAATGCTTATATAAATGTGTATACCAACGGTGTTGATAATCATTATAATTACAACACAAGTGTGAACATTAAGGGCAAAAACTTAGAGTACAAAGATGGCGGAGCTGCCAGCAATAGAACTGCTGACGGCACGGAAGATAAATATGATCTCGATTCCGGCTTACCGGAGGGCAGCATTAGGGATACATACTATGCAAAATATGGATCCTTGCAACAAATATTAACATCTTCTGATGGGTTAAAGGTAAATGTAAGCAAAGCAGGTGTGGACACCGCGCGTCAGCTTTCAGGACTGAATCAGGTCAAGGGAAATGTGAATGTAAACGAAGACGGAACAAGTGTAATGTCAAACAGCATCGGCGATTACACGAATTTTCCTAATGCAACGTATAAAAAGAAGAGCATTTTTTCCTCAACATATATTGTGGATAAAAACGGAGACCAAAATCCTAATGTGGCGTACAATCAAGATAATGCAAGTGGAAATTTTGTAAATGCAGCCGCCCAGGACTATAGAATGAACACAACAGGGGACTACACGTCAAATGTATTGAACTCAAGCTTTGATATAGAGCTTATAGGCGTACAAGGCGATAATTCTGTTCTTGCTGAAGCACCCACACCTGTGAGCCCATATAATAAAGAAGTAATTGAGCCGGCAAACAGCACGATACACTTTGTGTGGAGCGAAGTCTTCGGAGCAACAAAGTATACTGTACAGGTTGCATCAGACAGCAGCTTTAATACTATTGTTGCATCAGCAGAGGTATATAATACATATGCAGACGTGGCTGTTCCGGATGCCAAGGTGGGCGATAAGTATTATTGGCGCGTTATCGCGGAAAATACCTCCCGTGAATTTGCAGACAGTGTAACCGGCGACAGTGCAATGTTTGTCTTCGGTGACAAAGTAGTTGTTAAGGTAGAGAAGAACGAAGAAAACAACCTTAATATAAGTATAGAAAACCGTTACAGCACGACTCCGGAAGAGGCGCATATTTTCCTTGCCGAGTATTCTGAGGATGAGCTTTCTCTCAGTTATGTGCAATATTGGCACGAGCAGCTATCTTATAACACTCCGCTTGAATATACAGCGGCTGTGCATGAATGGAATGCCGGCAGAATAATGCTGTTTGTGTGGGATAAGGATTTCATGAGTCTGCGGAATGCAACCGAGATTATAAAATAATACCGCGCAAAGAGATTACACAAAGTCTGGCGGCTCTGACCTTATGCGTTCTGACATCTGTAAAGAAAAGCAGAAGTGTTTTTATCGGTTAAAGGAGAAATTAGTTATGAAATACAAGAGAATTTTGTCATTGATTTTATCTGTTTTAATGACATACAGTATCGGAGCTTTGACGGAAGGAACGGTATTTGAGCTGTCTGTTGCGGCAGAAGTGCTTGATAAGGATTTAACAGACTATGTGCCTGTGGGAAAAGCCGTAAACCTTATGGAACAAGATATTACAGCGTCAAGAACCTTCGGCACCAGCATCGGGAGAAACTCGCGTCTTGTTGAATTTGATCCTGACACATCAAAATGGAGTGATGAGGCGGCGTATTATAGTGCAGTATGGCTTTCGGCAGAAGATAATATCACAGACGCAGGTCTGCTTGGCTATTACGGAATCGTTTCAAGAGCGGTAAAATTTACCGGAGGCAAAACATATCTTGTATCAATGCCGATAAGAAAAACTGCCGGTGATAATGTGCAAATAGACGCTGCAATTACAAATGAAAAAGAGTCAGGTCTTGTGTACTCTCAGGGCGGACCGGTAACGCTTACCGACAGCTTTAAAAGCTATACGTTTATAATCAACACGCCGGAAAATGCAGATTACTCGACAACCAGCAATCTTGTAATCGGCTTTCCGGCAGGAACGTCTGCCGGCGCAAGAATTGAAATATATACCGGCAGTACGGACAGTATCTATGTCGGAGAAGAAATTGCATACGATATAAATGTTGAACTTGTATCAGGTATGAACACAGTATCTCCCGGCGCAGAGATTGAAGTAAAAGCGCAGGTTGTAAATCAGCTTGGTGAAAGCGGCAGTCTTGACGGCAGTATTTCGTGGTATGCGATGAATAAGGACAAGACAGAGGAGGTAAGCGGCTTTACCTTTACGGACGGAACGGACGGCAAAACGAAGGTTGAAATAGCAGATAGCGTTTTGGCAGGCGACTATGCGCTTGTAGCTATG
>CAMFCK010000117.1 GCA_945948775.1 uncultured Clostridia bacterium | reverse complement strand
GTTTATGTGTCGCATAGCGACAACATTTTTTGATTATTCGGCAGTCATTATATAAGATTTTTCCATAAAATATTTTAACACAGATATGCCGGCCTGTGCAACAGCGTAAAATTACACGAAATCAGCAAAAATTTTCGTGCATTTTTTTACAATTAAATTTCAGAAAATAAGCAAAAAATGCTTGACAACGGAGCTAAAAACATATATAATATATGCGGTGTCTGATTTCGCAACGAAAATCAGATTGAACAGTATGAACATTGGAGGTGTTAAGAGTGAAAAGAACTTATCAGCCTAAAAAACGTCAGAGAGCAAAAGAGCATGGCTTCAGAAAAAGAATGAGCACATCATCAGGCAGAAAAATCTTGGCAAGAAGAAGGTCAAGAGGCAGAAAGAAGCTGTCGGCGTAGTATTAAGGCGAGAAGTTGTGCTTCTTGCCTTTTTTGACATTTATGATAAACTTATGAAGTATACAAAAAGCATAACCGAAAACAGAGTATATAGGCAGATGTACTCACGCGCAAAAAGCGTGGTATGCAGGAATATTGTCGTATATGTGCGGCCTAACAGAAACGGAAGCAGTCGGCTGGGGCTTACTTGTTCAAAAACTGTAGGCAAGGCATGCGTGCGCAACCGTGTTAAGCGCCTTATGAAGGAAACTTACCGCCTTAATGAGGACAGGCTCAAACAGGGTTTTGACTGCATTATTGTTGCGCGCACACGAGCAAAGGAGAAAAAGCTGTGCGACATTGAACGCGATTTTTTATATGCCGCGGGTAAGCTCGCCTTTTTAAAGGAGTAGGGGGCGCTGCCTTGAAAAAAATAATGCTTGCATTGATACGGTTTTACCGCAGTTATATCTCACCGATGAAGGGTGCGCCGTGCTGCCGTTTCATTCCGACTTGTTCGGAGTATGCGTATCAGGCTATTGAAAAGTACGGCGCAATAAAGGGCGGATATCTTGCCGTCCGCAGACTTTTAAAATGTCACCCGTTCCATAAGGGCGGCTATGACCCATTGGAATAATCCTTACTAAGGAAAGGAATTACTTAATGTTTGAGTTCTGTATAACAAGACCGCTGGGTTTTATAATCCAGTTCATTTATAATATTGTACAAAATTACGGCTGGTCGATTATCATATTTACGATTTTAATAAAGCTGCTGCTCTTGCCGCTGCAGATAAAATCGCAGAAGGGTATGAAAAAACAGCAGAAAATCCAGCCGATAGTTGCTGAGCTTCAGAAAAAATATGCAAATGATAAGGAAAAGCTGCAGAATGAAATGATGAAGCTTTACAAGGAGAATAATGTCAGCATGACGGGCGGATGTCTGCCGCTGCTTATTCAGTTTCCGATACTGATCGGTCTTTACCGGGTTATTCAAAGACCGCTTACCTATCTTCTGAGTATTGATTTTAAAGCGGAGGAAATAATCAGCAGAGTGGCGGGTATAGTGCAGCGAATGGCTGCCGAACCGAAGGTCGCTCATGCTGTTGCAAACATAAAGGATCTTGCGCCGGCGGAACTGGCAAATACCATTTCAAAAAACTATCAGATTCAGTTTTCAACATGGTGCCGTTATCTTAATATTGACGAATGGACGCTCAATTTCAACTTCTTCGGGCTTGACCTGTCGAAGGTTCCGTCAGCCGCATTCAACATGATATTTAAGGGTGATTTTTCTAATATTGGAACGATTTGTTTGCTTATTATACCGGTTGTTGCGGTGCTTACGACATGGATTTCCATGCGTCAGTCTCAGAAGATGAGCGGCGCAAAGAAGGATGATAACAAGGCTGCGGATGATAGTGCCGCTGCAATGAATTCCATGAATAAATCCATGAATCTGCTCATGCCTGTCATGACGGGCTTTTTCACAATTACACTGCCGTCCGGATTGGGCTTATACTGGATAGCGTCAAATATCATGCAGGTTGTGACGCAGTTTATCCTTAATGCATATTTCGATAAGAAGGAGGATGATTTCGTTGTTAAAGTTCCTGAAAAAAACAGAAAAAACAGCAAAAAGCGTAAGTGAGGCAAAGGAGCTTGCACTTGCTGAGCTCGGCGTAAGTGAGGATGAAGCTGATATTGAGGTGTTGGACGAGGGTTCAAAGGGATTTCTTGGCCTTGGAGCGAAAGAAGCACATGTTACAGTTGAGGTGAAGGACGCTAATGCTGCAATTGCTAAAAAATTCCTGTCCGAATTGTTTGCTGCAATGAAGCTTGATATAACAATAGAAGTGAAATCTGAGGACAATATGCTCAATATCGAGCTTATCGGCAGCGATATGGGAATAGTTATCGGCAAGCACGGCGATACTCTTGACGGAGTGCAGTATCTTACCTCTTTAGTGGTAAACAGCATTAATGAAAATTATATAAAGGTCACTATTGATGCGGAAAATTACCGCCAAAAACGTCAGGAAACGCTCATTGCGTTATCCGAGCGACTGGCACATAAGGTTGAAAAAACAGGAAGAAAGCAGACTTTGGAGCCTATGAATCCGTATGAAAGAAGGATTATTCATGCCAATTTGCAGTCAAGCGATAAGGTTACCACATATTCTATAGGTGATGAACCCTACCGCAAGGTTGTTATTGCGCCTAAAAATCCGCGTCAGTATGCCAAGAGAAGCAGCCATCAGGATTATGGAAAAAGAGGCACTTACGGCGGATATAAAAACTATGAGAATACAGATTATACACCAAGTTACATACCGGAGGATGAGTATACCGGAGATAGTGATGAATAATCTTTACCGGAGGTAAATTATGTCAGGACATTCAAAATGGAGTACAATCAAGCGAAAGAAGGGCGCTAATGATGCACAGCGCGCTAAAATATTTACAAAAATCGCACGTGAGATAATTGTTGCAGTTAAGGCAGGCGGACGGGATCCGGACAATAACTCCAGTCTTAAGGATGCGATCGCTAAGGGACGTGCGGCAAATATGCCGAATGATAATATCAATCGAACCATTAAGAAGGCGGCAGGCTCGACAGAAGGCGATAATTATGAGAATATCACATATGAGGGCTATGGCCCGAACGGTGTTGCGGTCATAGTGGAGGCTCTTTCCGATAATAGAAACCGTACCGCTGCTGATGTGCGGCACTATTTTGATAAATACGGCGGTAATATGGGACAGACCGGATGTGTAAGCTTCATGTTTGACCGTAAGGGTGTTATAGTTATTGAAAACAGCGGTATTGATGAAGATACGATTACTATGGACGCGCTTGAAGCCGGAGCGGAGGACATCGAGATAGATGAGGACTGCATAGAGATAACTTCATCTCCGGAGGATTTTCATGCTGTGCGTGACGCGCTTGAGGAAAAATATGAATTGTCCAGTGCAGAAATAAGCATGGTTCCCCAGACTATGGTAACACTTACCGATGAAAAACAAATACAAATGATGAATAAGCTTCTTGAAAGTCTTGAGGATAATGATGATGTGCAGAACATTTATCATAACTGGGACGCTCCGGAAGAGGACGAGGAAGAGTAGCATAAATAATAAATCCCGAATGCATACAGCATTTTGGGATTTTTTTCTTTTTTGCGGCATATAGTTATCAATACAGGATGGTGATTATATGTGTATAGTAATAAAATGTAAAAGAGCGGTTATTTGCCTATGCGCTGCGGTAATTGTGTTCATATCATTGGGCGCGGTGTATATGCATGGTACTGCACAGGAAGAAATACAGCTTCCGATATTGATGTATCACAGTGTATTAAAGGATACGTCAAAAACAGGGAAGTATATCATATCCCCTCAGCAAATTGAGTCGGACATTGAATATCTTGACTCATTGGGCTATACCTGTGTATCGGCGGCAAGCGTCATAAACCATGTGCTGCATGGTGAACCTTTGCCGGAAAAGCCGTATATGCTCACGTTTGATGACGGCAATTATAACAACCTTACATATGTTCTGCCTATATTGGAAAAGTATGACGCTTATGCGGTCATATCGATAGTTGGAAGTTACAGCAAGGAATTTTCTGATACAGGCGAAGCAAATCCGGCATACAGCTACCTGCGATGGGAGGATATTAAGGAGCTTGTATCAACAGGGCGTATCGAGATTGGAAATCACAGCTATGATATGCACAGCATTTCTGCAGGACGCATAGGCGCTGCACGCATAAAGGGCGAGGATAAAGGAGCATATACAGATAAATTCACAAAGGATTATGAGCACACACAGAGTCTGCTGACAGAAAACTGCGGCATTACTCCTGTGGGCTATACATATCCGTACGGCGCATATTGCGATGAAGCGCAATATGCACTTGAAAA
>CAMFCK010000116.1 GCA_945948775.1 uncultured Clostridia bacterium | reverse complement strand
GCAAATCTTCACTTATTAATAAAATACTCGGTGAAAACAGAGTTATAGTAAGCGATATTGCAGGAACCACAAGGGACGCAATAGACACGCCGTATGAAAAGGACGGGCAAAAGTATGTGCTTATTGATACCGCCGGAATGAGAAAGCGCGGCAAAATTGACGAGGTTGTAGAACGCTACAGCGTGGTACGCTCTCTTGCAGCGGTTGACCGCAGCGATGTCTGCGTTATCATGATAGACGCAAACGAGGGCGTCACCGAGCAGGATACAAAAATCGCAGGCTATGCCCATGAACAGGGAAAGGCGTGTGTTATCGCAATAAACAAATGGGATATTGTCGAAAAGGACGGCAAAACCATGAAGGCATTTACCGCGCGTGTACGCGAGGAGCTGGCATATATGCAGTATGCGCCGGTGGTTTTTATCTCGGCAAAAACCGGTCAGCGCGTTGACAAGCTGTTTGAGGAGATCTCCGAAGCAAATATTCAGCATAAACGCAGAATTTCAACCCGCATGCTAAATGATATCTTAAACGACGCTATGGCGCGCCAGCAGCCGCCCTCAGACAAAGGAAAAAGACTGCGTATATACTACGGTACCCAGGCGTCCTCAGCTCCGCCTGCATTCGTACTTTTCTGTAATTCTACGGATCTTTTTCACTATTCCTATCTGCGCTATATTGAAAACCGCATACGCGAAGCATTCGGATTTTCCGGTACTCCGATACGGTTTATTCTGCGCGAGAAAAATGACAAGGACAAATAATAAATACTTATAAAGGGGTTACTGTTATGATCTGGTTTATCGGCATAGCCGCGGCTGTTGCGGCATATCTTATAGGGAGCATTAACACTTCAATAATTCTTTCGCGCGTGTTTTTCGGCGAGGATATCCGCAAATCCGGCTCAGGCAATGCCGGCGCGACAAATATGCTCCGCACACACGGCAAAAAGTTTGCAATAGCAACTCTTATAATGGACATTTTAAAGGGTGTTATTGCGGTGCTTCTTGCACTGGCGGCAGATAATATTCTTGCGCAGCTTCTGCCTTTGCAGTACGCTCAGAGTCCGGAGGCAGAATATATATTAGGAAATCTCAAATATATCGCCGGCTTTTTCGTTGTTCTGGGACACAGCTTTCCTATATATTTCGGATTTCGCGGCGGAAAAGGCGTTGCGACCGGGCTTGGAGTTATACTTACTCTGAACTGGCAGGTTGGGCTTATTGTTCTTGCCCTTTCACTGATTATAATGGCGGTATCGCGTTATGTTTCTCTGGGTTCCGTTATAGGCGCGCTGCTGTTTCCTCTGCTTCTGGCGGTGTTTACCCTCGGTGCCGGAAACTTTGATATGATTGAGATAATAATGGCAGCGGCTCTTAGCCTGCTCATAATAGCTCGTCATCATTCAAATATCTCAAGACTTCTGCACGGAAATGAAAATAAGCTTTTTTCAAAGAAACAAACAAAGGATAGCTGAATAATACAATCCCGTTCAGGACGCAAAACACGAAAGGACAGATATTAAAATGAAAATTGCTGTAATTGGTTCGGGCAGCTGGGGCTGCGCCGTATCTATACTGCTTGCCCGCAACGGGCACACAGTCTATCTGTGGAGCTGGCAGACAGAAGAAAGTCGGCGGCTTGAGCGTGATCGCGAAAACCGCGAGCTGCTCCCCGGCGCAAAATTCCCCGACAACATCGTCTGTATTGATGATATGGCTGCTTGTGTACGCGGGGCAGAGCTTGTGGTATGCGCTTCGCCGTCGGTCGCAACAAGAAGCGTTGCAAAGCAGCTTGCCTGTCATATCCACGATTGCCAGCTTCTTCTGAACATATCAAAGGGGCTTGAGGAAAACTCGCTTCTGCGTTTATCCGAGGTCTATAAACAGGAGATACCGCACGCAGAAATAGCCGTAATGAGCGGTCCTTCGCACGCAGAGGAGGTCAGCCTTGGTTTGCCGACAACAAATGTTGCCGCTGCAAGAAATCATCAGATTGCAGAGCAAATACAGGACATCTTTATGAATGATGTTTTTCGCGTATATGCAAGCGATGATATGATAGGCGTAGAACTGGGCGGAGCTTTGAAAAACGTGATTGCACTTTGCGCCGGTATTTCAGACGGTCTTGGCTTTGGCGATAATACAAAGGCCGCTCTTATGACGCGCGGACTTGCTGAAATCACGCGTCTGGGCGTTGCGATGGGCGCACAGAGGGAAACATTTTCCGGGTTGTCAGGCGTGGGCGACCTTATCGTTACCTGTACCAGTATGCACTCGCGCAACCGCCGCGCAGGTATTCTGCTCGGCAAGGGCAAATCGCTTGACGAAACGCTTGCAGAGGTTCATATGGTAGTTGAGGGCGTAAATACAGCCTCCTGCGCGTATGAGCTTTCGAAAAAATACGGTATTTCAATGCCGATAACACAAGAGGCTTACAATATACTCTACCGCGGCAAAAACCCGCGCAGCGCCGTCTGCGACCTGATGACGCGTGATAAAAAGATTGAAGCATATTAAGGAGTTGTTTTCTCTTGATTAGTATAATTATTGAAGCTGTACTTCTCGGCATAGGTCTTGCCATGGACGCGTTTTCGGTATCTGTAAGCGACGGCATCCTGCTCGGACGGGCACAGCTGCGCCAGGCCTGCAGGATCGCTTTCTTTTTCGGTCTGTTCCAGTTTATAATGCCGGTCATCGGTTATGCCGCCGGCAGCACCTTTGCAGGCATAATAGAAACCTTCGACCATTGGGTTGCGTTCATGCTGCTTGCCCTGATCGGCGGCAAGATGATTTTTGAAGCGGTATCCGGCAAGGAAGAGAAGGAAGAAGTGAAAAATCCGCTTGCCTTTAAAACCCTGCTGCTGCTTGCCGTTGCAACAAGTATTGACGCGCTTGCCGTCGGTGTCACCTTTGCAACAATATCTTCCCCGGTGCTGCTGTGTTCTGCCATAATCGGCGTTGTGACCTTCTTTATCAGCGCTGCGGGCGTGCTTTTGGGCAGCAAATGCGGCGATTTATTCGGGAACAAGGCAGAAATCGCCGGCGGAGTAATTCTGATTCTGATCGGCTTAAAGATACTCATTGAGCATACCTTTTTTGCAGGCTGACTCTCAGTTTACTGTCTTATACGCACTCATGCGTATTCTTACATAATCCACATACCATTTCCCGTTCCGAAACAGCTTGTCCTCAAGCTGTTTTTCTGTTTGAGCTATTATCTCTTCCTTTTCTTTTTCCCCGATGCCGCAAAAAGGCTCCTTTACAAACATTCTTATCCAATCGCCAAGACTTCCCGAAAGCTGTGTGGGACGGTCGAACAGAACTGCATACCGTACGCTCAACCCCGCGTTTTCAACGACAGGCGCATACTCCCCCACCGTCGGAAAATAAAACACCCGGCGGTAATCATATCCCCTCTGCCGAAAAATGCTCTCAAGCGTGCTGTGTACGCTCTCCGCACATCCCCTGCCGCCAAATTCAAACATAAGCTGACCGCCGGGCTTCACATTAAGCAGCGAAAGCATATCCTCTCCGTATGAAGGAACAAAGCTGAACCTTTCCGAGTAATCCTCTGCATCCATTTTATATTCATAATAATCTCCCTTTCTTCGGTAATATATTACCACAATCATTTACTTTTTTCAATAATTGTCGGATTTTGAAATTAATTTGTTTTATTTCGGCAAAAGCTTACAAATTATTCTAAAGGAATTTCACACCGAACGGCGAATAACAAATAGCAGGACAAACAAAGGAGGACAAGCTATGAGGATAAAAGCTATTGAAAAAGACACCCTGCTTGTTGTGCCGGAGGAAGAGCTTGACCATCACAGCGCGCAGAAAATGCGCACCGAGATAGATGCAAAGCTCGACCGGGGCATAAAAAATATCATATTCGACTTCTCCGGACTGAATTTTATGGACAGCTCCGGTATCGGAATGATAATGGGCAGGTACAAAAAAGTTGCAAAGCTGGGCGGAAAGGTCATTATCGCCGCTCCGCGGCCGCAGGTACAAAGGATAATCGATATGGCAGGACTGTTCCGGATAGTTCAGGTAGAGCCGGACGTAAAAAAAGCCATTAAAAAGCTGTAAAGGGGTGAGCATATGGAAAATAATTTTAAGCTGGAATTTATAAGCCTGTCAGAGAACGAATCTCTTGCAAGAATGGTTGCAGCCGCCTTTGCAAGCAATCTTGATCCTACGGTAGAAGAGCTTGCGGAGCTGAAAACCGCTGTTTCGGAGGCTGTCACAAACGCTATAGTTCACGCCTACCCCGATACCCGCGGAATAGTACGGCTGGAGGGACGTATTTCGGCAAACACAGTATACATAACAATAA
>CAMFCK010000115.1 GCA_945948775.1 uncultured Clostridia bacterium | reverse complement strand
AATCTGCGTACAGGTTGTTGTCATCGTCAAAAAGTCAAGATCGTGGATATGTATATCGCCGTTTTTATGCGCCTCGGCATACTCAGGCTTCAGCACGAACATTTCATAGAACTGCTTAGCGCCCTCTGAGCCGTATTTAAGCATAGTACCCATTGCGGTATCGGCATTGACATTGGCATTTTCACGCTGCAAATCGGAGTCCTTTGCGTCTTTGAAGGTAATGTCCTCATATATCTGCATAAGATTTGTTTTCATCTGGCGAACCCGTGTTCTCTCAGCGCGGTACACCATATATGCCCTTGCGGTGCGCACATGCCCGTTCTTTACCAGCACGCGTTCAACGCAGTCCTGTATCTGTTCAACCGATGGTGTATCAAAGCCTATCTCTTCAAGTTCAAATACCACCTGCTCCGCAAGACGCTTTGTGTGTGCTTAATGATTATACATCAATATCGTGTATTCTGTCAACAGTTTTTTTTATTCATTTGCAGATAAATAAAAAAAAGCAATAAAAAAATCGCACAGCAATGCCATTTTCTTCTATATTACATTTTGATTACAAAAGCAGAGCCACAACATGTTGTAGCCCTGCCCCTATAATGCCTATCTATATACTATATATTTATTCCAGTTCAGATATATAGTCCTCAAGCTCACTCTTTATTACCGTAACTCTCGGGCCGTAAATAACCTGTACGCCGTCGCCCTTGCGGATAACACCCGCAGCGCCCGACTGTTTCAATATCTGCTCTGATACGGCTGACGAGTCCTTAACACTCACGCGAAGTCTTGTAGCACAGCAATCCAGGCTCTTTATATTATCCTTACCTCCGAGTCCTGCAAGGATCTGTTCTGAGCGATTAACCTTTGCCGCGTCAACATCCTTTCTTGTATAGAGCTTTGTTTCCGCCTCATCATCCTCGCGGCCGGGAGTGATATAATTGAATTTTTTTATCATAAATCGGAACAGGAAATAATATACAATGAAATAAATTATTCCCACCCATATTATATTAAGCCAATGAGTTTTTGCATTTCCCTGCAAAATTCCGAACAGCGTCAAATCTATTATACCGCCCGAAAAGGTCATTCCGACGCCGACATTCAGAATATGCATAAGCATATATGCTGCTCCGGCAAAAACGCAGTGAATACCGTAAAGCAGAGGTGCAACGAATAAGAATGTGAACTCCAGCGGTTCGGTTATACCTGTAATCATCGCAGTAAGAGCCGCCGAAAGCAGCAGACCGCCCGCCGTCTTTTTTTTGGACGGCTTTGCGCAGCTGTACATAGCAAGCGCAGCCCCCGGCAGACCGAATATCATAAGCGGGCATTTGCCGCCCATAAACCTCCTTGCGCTTGACGCAAATTCTGTAGTATTCGGAGATGCCAGCTGCGCAAAGAAGATATTCTGTGCGCCGTACACCGTCTGTCCGTCAACTACCATTGATCCACCGACGCCGGTCTGCCAGAACGGGATATAGAAAACGTGGTGCAGTCCGAACGGTATCAATGCGCGTTCAATAATACCGTAAATAAAGGTACCGAAATATCCGGAATTAAGCACAAGCGAACCCAGCGAATAGATTGCGCTCTGTATATACGGCCATATAAAGAACATAACCGCGCCGACAATTATATAAGCGAAGGTGGAAATAATAGGCACAAAACGTGTTCCTCCGAAGAAGGAAATTACTGTCGGCAGCGTAATTTTATAGAACCGGTTATGCAGCCATGCCACGCCAAGTCCGACAATGATACCTCCGAACACGCCCATTTCAAGCGACTGTATGCCTACAACATTTCCGACAGCGCCCTCCGGCAGACTTCCGTCGGTCAGCCTGCCGGATATATCAAGCAGAGCAGAAATCGTACTGTGCATGATGAAAAAGGCGATAGCCGCCGAAAGCACGGCGGTAGCCTGTTCCTTTTCTGCCATGCCGAGCGCAACGCCCATAGCAAAAATCAAAGGCAGATTTGCAAATACAATATTTCCGGTATCTGCAAAAATTGTCATTATTGAATTAAGCAGCGTTCCCTCGCCAAGTACAGCTTCAAGATGATAGGCGGCAATCGTGGTAGCGTTTGTCAGCGACGAGCCTATCCCCAGCAGCAGTCCTGCAATCGGCAAAAGCGCAATCGGCAGCATAAAGGATCTTCCGACTCTCTGCAGAACGCTGAAAACCTTGCTTTCTTTCTTTTCTTTCATATGTTGTTCTCCTAACTTATTTTGTATCTGAGCGCAATACTCACACCGCCCTGTGCATGGCCTGTTTCCGCACGGATAGATTTCGCTTTTTCAGTATTGGTGATAAGCGTAATTACCGACGTATCATAGCCCTTGCTTTTTATAAGGTCAATGTCAACCTCAGCGATCACCTCGCCGGGACGCACTTTGTCACCCTTATTCACTTTAGGCACAAAGCCTTCGCCCTTCAGCCGGACAGTATCGATGCCTATATGCACAAGTATCTGTGCGCCGTCGGTGCCCTCAATGCAGTAAGCGTGCTTTGACTCGGCAATTTCAGCAATAATACCCTTGCCGGGCGCACGTATCGTACCGTTTTCCGGCTTCTGAGCAAAACCGTCGCCGAGAATTTTCTGTGAAAAAACCTCGTCAGACACCTCCTCTACGCTAAACACTTCCCCATCGCATACTGCAAGCAGTGTCCCCTTATTTCCTTTTCCAAAACCAAGCATGCCTGCTTCATCTCCTTTTCGTTTTATCCATAAGTCCTGCTTTCTTTAATATATAATTTCATAAATTTATTATAACCATCAGTACCGGAAAAATTCATTTTATGCCATTTATAAAGGAAATTTTTCATTAAATAATGTCTACTGAACAAATGGTTTTGCGAAACCATTTGTGTGAAATTTACAATTTCACACCTAAAAATAGCATTAAAATGCTATTTTTAGGTTCACGACATTGATTGACTGACTGTTTGTGTCGGATGTCGGGAGACGACAGCCGACACAAAGTGCAAGGTTTTTGGCAAAAAAGCACAAAAACCTTGCACCTGAACAATTCTGAAACGCTTACAAAACGCTATGCGGCTGCATTTCAGAATTGTTCAGCAGTCATTAAATAAAAAAAAGCACACAAAAGCAATAACTCTTGTGCGCTTATATTTTAAATTATACAGCCTTTACAGCAGCTTTTTTATTCTCTCAACTGCCTCGGAAGTAGCCTCATAGGTATTAAATGCAGTCAGCCGGATATATCCTTCACCGCTCGGGCCGAATCCCTCGCCCGGAGTAGTGACGATATTTACCTTTTCCAAAAGCTCATCGAAAAATTCCCATGAACCCTTGCCGCCGGGAGTTTTTGCCCATACATACGGAGAGTTGACTCCGCCGTAAACCTCAAGGCCCGCTTCCTTAAGACCGTTATAAATCACAGCTGCGTTTTTCTTATAATATGCAATAGTTTCAGCAACCTGCTTTTTGCCCTCCGGCGAATAAACAGCCGCCGCAGCGCGCTGAACAACATACGGCACACCGTTAAATTTCGTGCACTGACGTCTTAACCACATAGCGTTAAGTGACGTACCCTCCACAACAAGCTCCTTCGGAATCACAGTATATGCGCATCTTGTACCGGTAAAGCCGGCAGTCTTTGAGAAGCTGCGAAATTCCACCGCAACCTCTTTTGCGCCCTCTATCTCATATATGCTGTGAGGAACATTCTCGTCAGAAACGAATGCTTCATATGCGGAATCAAACAGTATAACCGAACCGTTTTCTCTGGCATAGTCAACCCACTTCTTAAGCTCCTGCCTTGACGCCGCCATGCCGGTAGGATTATTGGGGAAGCACAGATATATCATATCAACCTTTTTGTCTGGTATTTCCGGCAGGAAACCGTTTTCGGCAAGGCAGGGCATATAATGAAGCCTTGTCCATCTGCCGTCCGCCCCAAGCTCTCCCGCTCTGCCGCTCATTACATTGGTGTCAACATAAACAGTGTACACCGGATCGCAGACAGCGACTATATTATCCTTTGAAAACAAATCAACTATATTTCCGCAGTCTGATTTAGCGCCGTCCGAAACAAATACCTCATCTATGTCCAGATCTATTCCCCGCGGCTTATAATCGTTTTCAACTATCAGACTGCGCAGAAAATCATAGCCCTGCTCCGGGCCGTAGCCGTGAAAGCCTTCAAAGGTTCCCATTTCATCAACAGCCTTATGCATAGCGTCAATAACAGCAGGTGCAAGCGGACGTGTCACATCGCCGATTCCCATTTTGATAATTTTCGCGTCGGGATGCGCCGCGGAAAAAGCATTCACCTTTTTTGCTATTGTCGTAAACAGATAGCTTCCGGGAAGCTTATTAAAATTTTCATTGATTTTTGCCATTAAGT
>CAMFCK010000114.1 GCA_945948775.1 uncultured Clostridia bacterium | reverse complement strand
AGGAGGCGCAGGGGCCTTTGACGCAGCAGGCACTTTGGTCACAGCAGGCGATTTCTTGGATGAAGGCACCTTCGTGGCAACAGGTGCTTTAGTTGCCGACGGCTTGCCGGTAACGGTATTCTTTTTGTTTGTAATCGCTTTTGCCTGCGATCCCTTTGCATACACTTCGATATTCGTTGTGATATTTGACGCATCAAAGCCAAAGGTTTCTGTTATAAGCGTCTTTGTCGATTCAATATCGCATATGAAATACCACCCTGCCGCCGAATGCTGAGTTTCTCCTGGAAGCTGATAGCTGTGAATTTTATCAACGGAAAGCCCCCCTAAATACTGAGCATATTTAGCCACATCAGAGCTTGAAAGATTTGTCGAAATATCTTTTTTTATCTGTGAGAAAAGCTTCGGTGCTTTCAGAAGAAGCGACACATTCAGCTTCTGCTCAACTACTGCCTTTATGACATTTTGCTGTCGCTCCATTCTCGCAAAATCGCTGTCACCCTTACGATAGCGCATAAGCTGCAGCAGCTGGTCTGCGTCAAGCTCCTGAACACCGGGCTTTAAATGTATGTACAAATTCTGTACCGGATCCTCATAATTCATACCCTTTCCGCCGCCCTCGACATCAGGCACATCATAGGTTATCGGTCCGAGCGTTTCAAAAATATTTCTGATAGCGTCAAAAGAAAATTCCACATAATAGTTTATCGGAATCCCGGTAAGCTGCGTGACCGCTTCAGCCGAGCCTATCGGTCCCATTATCGCGCCGGTGCCGTCCTGCGTGCTCATTGCATGTATCTCATTTATCTTGCGTGTCAGCTTACGGTTTACAACATACATCTTTGTGTCACGCGGAATAGAGAGCATATTGATTTCTGCCGTATCCAGGTCAAACGATACAACTATCATTGAATCGGTACGCAGACCGTCATTGTCTACTCCCATCAAAAGCGCATTTATCTTTCCGCTTTCTCTGTCTATCGGCGACAGGAGATCAGACTCGTCAACAAACCCCATACCAAGCGCTATAAATATACATACAACAACCGCGCCCAGCGTTATAAGCGCAGCTTTAAGCACAGTAGCCGGACGAAGCTTTTTGCGCGTTTTTTTCGTATTATTGGTTCTATGCGCCTTCTTGTCCTTTTGCCTTGCTCTTTTCAATACTCTTCTTCCTTTCAGTTAATCCTTGTCAGTCGGATTGTGCATCTTTATCACTATCCGAAACCAAATCAGAGCCTTTTCCGAAAATTGATTCGCCGTAAACCTTCTTTTTACTCTCTTTTTCCGGCTCTGCTGCAGCAGGCGCATCAGAGGAGCTGCCGGTATTTGCAGCCGTACTGTTTTCCTCCGGCTCCGGATTTTGCGCAGCTGCCGGCTTGGGTGACGACGTAGCCTTCGGTGCAGCTAATGCTGTCGGTTCCGGCGCATGACTTTCCTTTACAGCGGCGCCCGGAGCAGGTGAAGGCGAAGGCGTTGCGCTGCTGAGCGCTGATTTATCAGCGGACTTATTTGCAGGTTTCTGCGTACCCGCTGATGAAGGCGAAGGTGATGCGCTGCTGCCTGTACTCTTTTTATCCGTTGCCGCCGCGGTTTTTCCTATCGGATCGGCAGTAATTGCCGAGCTGTCATATCCGAATACCTCTGAAATAAGCGTTTTCAGTGCCGCCATGTCCGTAATCCAATATGATGCGGTATACTCAGCGCCGGAGAAATTTCCGGGAAGCTGATGCATATTGATATTTTCCGCTGAAAGCTCCTTTATATTCGGCAGATATTTCATAACATCCATAATCGTAAAGTTTGTTACTATATCGTCCTGCAACGTTCTGTAAAGATCAGGTATTTTTGTAATTATACTAAAATTAAGCTTCTGTTCTGCAAGAGCCTTGATAAAGCTCTGCTGTGCCTCTACACGCGCAATATCGCCGAGCGGATACTTGCGGAATCGTACAAACTGCTCCGCCTTATCTCCGTCAAGATGCTGATAGCCCGGCTGCAGGTCAATATACAAATCCTGTGCAGGATCGCTGTATTTCATTCTCTGCGGTACATCAAAATCCACGCCGCCAAGCGCATCAATGGTATTTCTGAACGCATCAAAGGAAAACTCCACATAATAGTTTATCGGAATCCCGGTAAGGCGTGTAACAGCCTCAATAGAGCCCTGCGGTCCCTTAATTTTACCGTTTTGGGTAAGGCTGTGCGCGGCGTTGATTTTCTGATACCTGTTTCCGATATACATGCGCGTATCGCGCGGTATATTAAGCATTTCAATTTTGTTATTATCAAGGTCATAGGAAGCGACAATGATAACATCGGTACGCAGACCGTCCTTATCCACACCCAGAATAAGCACATTTACCTTTCCGGTCGCCTTATCTACAGGTTCGACAGATACGGCAGCCACAGGTCATGAAATCCGAGCGCGACAACAAACAGCAGCAAAACAGAAAAAAATGACGCAAAAAAAATCAACAGTCTTTTCTTCAGCTTGCTTTCTTTTTTTCTCGCTCTTTTCATTAAAACAAATCCATACCTTTCAAGATAATTATTGATATAATTATATCATTAAATCCGCTGTACTGTCAATATATTATACCACGGTAATATGTCATTTATATTACAAACCTGTTAATTTTTCACGAATTTTTTACAAGAAGCACGCGGGGACATTACGCCTTATCAAAAAGCATTATGACCTTGAATAGATCTGCGTCTGTTTCTATCTTAAATGTGCCGCCGCAAAGCTCTGTATAGCTCTTTGCAATCGCAAGTCCGAGTCCGCTGCCTTCGGTAGAGCGCGAACGGTCGCCGCGTGCAAAGCGTTCGGTGATTTCCTCAGCGTCAAAATCTATCGGAACAGCGGAGGTGTTTTTAAACTCAACGCATATCTTTTGTCCGCTGACTCCTGCCAGAATAAATACCCTTGTTCCCTTCTGGGCATATTTGACAATATTTCCAATCAGATTTTCAAATACACGCGACAGCTTCTTTCCGTCAGCATTTATATAAAGCTCCTTATCTAACCTGACAGCCTGAACAAATCCGGCATTCTCCAGTATGGAATATGACTCGCCCAAAGCCTGACTTATTAAAAGCGACAAATCAAGCCTTTCTATTTCAGCCGTTTCATTTCCGCTGCGTACCTTTGATATATCGAACAAATCCTGAGTCAGATTTTTCAGTCTTTCCCCTTTCTGACGGATTATTCCGGCATAATCATTCGCTTCCTTAGGCTCCAGCTCCATTTCGCACAGCAAATCAGAATAGCTTATTATAGATGTAAGCGGCGTTTTTAAATCGTGCGACACATTTGTTATAAGCTCCGATCTCATTCTCTCCGCCTTTATTTCTTTTTCAACCGATGCGCGCATGCCATCGCCGATGGAATTAAGCGAGTCGGCAAGCTCATGAAAATAATCGTTTTCAGCAAGTAATATCTTCTTTTCTATACTTCCGCCGCGCATATCGCGTATTGCCAGGGAAATTTTTTCAAAGCTGTCTGCCGCCTTAATTGCCTTTGCTGCAACAAAGGCGCATAGAAGCGCTGCCGCGGCAATTGCTCCGAACGTTCTCAGCGTTCCAAGCAGGAACATCAGAACCGATAATACAATTATTACCGCTGCGACGGTCTTGGCTGATCTATATGTAATAAACGCGTCTGCCATTGCATGAATATGCCCTGCGGCTTTGCGTGCAAATCCATACACAGCACCGAAAAATCCGGCGAATACCGAAACGGCAAACGCCGTAATTCTCTTTGCCAGCCCCCACATAAATACCGCCGTCTTTGTACACAGGCAGCTTTTTAAAAAGCTTTTATTCTTTAAAAGTCTGGTTATTGATAAGATCAGCGCAATTACAGCAGCAGCTGCTGCGCCTACGGCAAAGCATGCGATCATAATTATTATTCTGCGCACTATTGCAAGATTTTCAGAATAAAGCTCATCGAAAGTGACGATTCCTGCCGATACCGCCGCAATACATATAGCGGCTGCCAAAGCTGTCTGAACCTCAGGAAACAATCTGTCCTGCAGGAGCAAATGCACATCATTATCCTGCGCTCGTCTGCCGCACACAAAGCATAAATATACAATTCCCAGCAGCAGCAATAGTGCGCATGCAGCCTCATAATATACTATTCTGTCCAGCAATAACATTCCTCTGGCGCGTCCCTCAAGATAATTTGCGGTATATGCCGGCGTATAGCAAAGGATAATCTCACAAGCCGGGCTTTCGCTCCAGTGCGGAAAGCTTACCGCCAGATCACTCCCCCACTCTGCTTCCCCGAACAGATTATTATAACTCAGCCACCAGTTCTTCTCCCCGTTTTCACACAATATAGCAAGCTCTGCGCTGCCTTTTTCAATGCCCTGCTCCGGAATTGTGATATAATAGGTGAAATTTGATGTA
>CAMFCK010000113.1 GCA_945948775.1 uncultured Clostridia bacterium | reverse complement strand
CATAATTTTTCCAAATGCGATTGAAAATCGCATTTGTTCAGTGAGCATTATTTATCCTCATTTGCGCCTACATCATTGCACTTATAGCAGCACACGCCGCATTCGGAGCATCCGCTGTGTTCAGAATCCCCATTCCGGCTGCGGTAATTATCTATGGCCGCCTTTATCGCTTCCTCTGCAAGCACCGAACAGTGAATTTTTTCGGGCGGCAGACCGTCCAAAGCCTCCATTACAGCCTTGTTCGTAAGCGAGAGCGCCTCGTCCACCGATTTGCCCTTGACCATTTCGGTCGCCATTGAGCTTGTGGCGATTGCTGCGCCGCAGCCAAAGGTCTTAAAGCGTACATCCTTTATTGTATCGTCCTCAATATCCATATATATTTTCATTATATCTCCGCATTTTGCATTTCCGACCTGTCCAACAGCATTAGCATTTTCAAGCTCGCCGACATTGCGCGGATTGGCAAAATGATCCATTACCTTTTCAGAATACATAGCAGCATCTTCCTTTCTAAAATTTATTCCACACCCTCAAACAGCGGTGACATCTTTCTAAGCCGCTCGATAATCGGCGGCAGCGTTTCGATTACATAATCCACTTCTTCAGCAGTAGTATCCTCGCCCACCGAAAGTCTTAGTGAACCATGCGCTATTTCATGCGGCAGCCCGATAGCCAGCAGAACATGTGACGGATCAAGCGATCCGGACGCGCAGGCACTTCCGCTCGACGCTTCAATGCCCTTCATATCCAGCAGCATAAGTATTGATTCGCCCTCAACATATCTGAAGGAAAAATTCACATTATTGCAGAGTCTATCCTTTCCAACAGGGTCGCTAATTCCTTTGATGAGCCTGTCGCGCATCTCGGTCATATGCTCAACATTTTTCTCAAGATCACGGTTCGCAAGCTCAAGTGCTGTGCATAGCCCTGCCATACCTGCGACATTCTCTGTTGCCGCGCGCTTGCCGCGCTCCTGACCGCCTCCGTGAATAAGATTTGATATTCTTACTCCGTTTCTGATATAAAGCACGCCTATGCCCTTAGGGCCGTGGAATTTATGTGCCGAAACCGACAGCATATCTACTCCCAGCTCCTTTGCATTCACGCGCATATGTCCTATTGCCTGAACTGCGTCTGTATGCATAAGCACTCCGTGCGCCTTTGCAATCTTCGCAATCTCCGCAATCGGCTCTATCGTGCCTATTTCATTGTTTGCAGTCATCACGGAAATCAAAACCGTCTTGTCGGTAATGGCCGCCTCGACATCGGCAGGATTTACTCTACCCGCTTCATCTACCGGCAGATATGTCACCTCAAAGCCGTGCTTTTCCAAAAATTCACATGCACCCAAAACTGCATGATGCTCTATCGAGCTTGTTATAATATGATTGCCTTTATCGCGGTATGCGTCCGCAATTCCTTTAATCGCCCAGTTATCAGCCTCACAGCCGGAGGAGGTGAAATACACCTCATTCGCCTTGACGCCAAGCTGAGCCGCTACTCTTTCGCGAAACTCCGCAACCGCTTTTTCCGCTCTGCGGCCTGTTTCGTAAAATCTGGACGAAGCATTGCCGTAAATATCTGTGTAATACGGCAGCATTGCCTCCAGTACCTCTCTTTTCATACAGGTGGTAGCGTTATTATCCATATATACAGGCTTGTTCATCGCTCACACTTCCTTACCTTTTGCGTAACATATGAATATCCGTTCATATGTTTATAATATATTGTACTCCTTTTTGATTTTTTTGTCAACCTATATTATATTATTTTCAAAATAATACTATACAAAAATTTCATATTTAACCGCCTTTTATACAGCACTTATGCTTATGAAAACCCTTTCCACGTTCATTGCGGCAGCAAGCGGAAGAACCCAGATTTATTCAGCGCATGAATTTTTTTTCAAATAACACTATACAAAATTGAAAATTAATGTTATAATAAAGAAAGGATTAATAACAAGGGGCAATGAATTAATGAAAATTGGTGGTATAATTGCGGAATACAATCCGTTTCACAACGGACATGCTTTTCAGGTCTCTCAGGTTAAGAAAGAATGTGATGCCGTAGTAGCAGTTATGAGCGGAAATGTAGCTCAGCGCGGCATGATAACGGTCTATGATAAATTCATACGCTCCCGCGCGGCAGTTTTAGGCGGCGTTGATTTGGTGATAGAGCTTCCCTGTGCGTATACTCTTGCACCGGCAGAGCTTTTTTCTGCCGGGGCTATTGCTCTGCTGGATCAGATGAAAGTTATAGATGTTCTATATTTCGGCAGCGAATGCGGAGATACTCATTCACTGCAGCGCGCCGCGGAGATTATGCTGGAGGAAACACCGGAAATTTCTCTGCGTATAAAAGAAAATCTCAAATCGGGTATGGGCTATCGCGCAGCACAGCTTGCCGCATATATCGGCACTATTCCGACCGAGCTTATCAACCGTCCGAACAACATCCTCGGCATTGAATATATAAAGGCAATTCTGAGAGCCAAAAGCAAAATCAAACCAAAAGCACTGCTTCGTAAATTTGTCAATCACAACGATACCTCGCCGTCTAACGGATATGCTTCCGCCAACGCAATCCGCGATATACTTGACGCAAAAGGATCAGTCGCAGAATATGTACCGAAGAAAACCCGTTATATATATGGTACTGCTGTGCCATATGATAAAAAAATACTGGATGCCTTGATTTTATACATGCTTCGCATACGGGGAATGAAGGTATTTGATACCGTATTTGACGCGCCGCCTGAAATGGTTGCAAGGATTTTGCATGCAATACCGGAGGCAACTTCTCTTGACGATATTCTGAACTACACGCATACAAAGCAGTATACCAACGCGCGCATCCGCCGCGCAATCATGTCAGCTCTGCTTGATATAAACGGTGAGCTTGTAAATACTCCACCACAGTATATACGGGTTCTGGCATTTAATGATACCGGACGCGAGATTATATCTGAAATCCAGAAAAAGTCTAAGCTTCCCGTCATCATCAAAACTGCCGACTTCCGCGAGGAGAGTCCTCTTTTTGATGCAGAAATCCGCGCTACCGAATTATCCTCCATCTGCCGCGGCTTCAGGCGCGGACTGGATTATATTAATTCGCCCACATATATACGTACTACGTCAGGAGAAGAACAGAAAGCTGCCGAAAAAAAGCCGAAACAAACTGCTGAAAGAAAGAATCCAAAGCAGACATCAAGGGCAACAAAGCAGTCTGTCAAATCGTCAAAGCAAGGAACACAAAAAAAGGCATCATCCGAGAAGAAATCATAATCTTTGTGAAGAAAAGTATTGGTGCTGTTGCATTTAGCGCATAAGAGGGCATTGCTTAACGCAATACCCTCTTTTTTTTACCATTTCTGCGGCAAAAATGCGAAATACAGCATAATAAGCGCCGCCAGTCAAAATAATCAAAATACCCTGGGAACGTTCTCCCTTTATTTCTTATTTATCAAACTGTTTTCTCAGTTTTTTTATTGCTTTTTTCTCTATTCTTGAAACATACGAACGGCTTATTCCCAAAATATCTGACACCTCCTGCTGGGTTTTACGTTTTTTGTTGTCCAGTCCGTAGCGCCATATTATTATCTGCTGTTCGCTTGGTGTTAGAGCGTCCTCTATAGCGCTGTAAAGCCGTGCAGAATCAATTTTGTAAGAGACTTCCTCCTCAACATCGGCATCGTCTACGGCAAGAGTGTCCGAAAGAGTCATATTATTTCCTTCATTATCACAGCCTATGGTTTCATCAAGCGATACCTCCGCCGAAAGCCGCTTTGCCGTTCGCATAGTCATTAGTATTTCATTTTCAATGCATCGTGCAATGTATGCAGCAAGCCTTGTATTTTTTTCGGTATCAAATGTATTCACTCCTTTGATAAGTCCGATAGTGCCTATCGAAACAAGGTCATCGAAATTATTTTCGTTTCCGTATTTTTTTGCAATATGCGCTACCAGACGCAGATTATGCTCTATCAGTATATTTTTTGCACTCTGATCACCCTGCTTTAACAGCTCGGTATATTTCTGCTCCTCCTCGCGCGAAAGCGGTCTCGGAAACGATCCGCCTCCGACATACCCTACGAAGAAAAGAAGCTTTTCCAATAAAGCCATTAAAAAGCCCATTTCATCTACCTCCTCATTGAATAAATAGATAAGAAATCGGCTTTTTATTCCTGTTTGTTTGTCCGTATTTTGTATATACAAAAAGAAGGTGTGAGCTGATTGAATTTAGATGCAGAGCGGAAAACCAAAGCCAACTGCGGTTTTGACCGCGTTTGACCTTACCCGGAGGCGTACGAGGATACGCCGAGCAGTTTGGTTTTTTCGCAGCAGAAAAGCGTAAGCAACTTAACTATTTAATGACTGCCGAATAATCAAAAAATGTTGTCGCTATGCGACACATAAACA
>CAMFCK010000112.1 GCA_945948775.1 uncultured Clostridia bacterium | reverse complement strand
TTGTACGCTCTGTCTGTCTGACGCCGGCTTCACGCGTATAGCGTTCGCATATCATTCTGAGCGCGCCGTCGGTAATAGTATATTTTCTGTCTTCTATGCCGCAGTGCTGCGCCTGCTTTGCCACAAGGTAATTGCGTGCAATTTCCAGCTTTTCGGTGTTGGTATATCCGCTGATTTCGATAATTTCAAGGCGGTCATAAAGCGGTGCCGGTATTTTTGAAATGTCATTCGCAGTTGTTATAAACATGACATCGGACAAATCAAACGGTACGTCAATAAAATGGTCATTGAAATCCCTGTTCTGCTCATAATCAAGCACCTCAAGCAGAGCTGATGAAGGATCTCCCTTTATATCGCAGCCGAGCTTGTCTATCTCGTCAAGAAGTATCAGCGGGTTTTTAGTTTTTGCCTGTATAATGCCTGCCATTATTCTTCCCGGCATTGCTCCGATATAGGTTTTTCTGTGTCCGCGTATCTCTGCCTCATCACGAACGCCGCCAAGCGATACCCTCACATATTTACGGTTTAGTGAATCTGCAATTGAACGTGCTATTGAGGTTTTACCCGTCCCCGGAGGTCCGGCAAGGCAGATAAGCGTCCCCTGCCTTCCGTCGGTCAGTTTCCTCACTGCAAGCTGTTCTATGATGCGTTCTTTAACCTTTTCAAGTCCGTAATGATCCTCGTCAAGCTTCTTTTTAACATTATCTATATCCAGATTTTCCTCTGTTTTTATATTCCACGGAAGCTCTGTAACAATATCAAGGTAGTTTCTAAGAACAGCGTTGTCCGCGCTTGATGCCGCCATCTTTTCAAAACGTGAAACCTCTTTGAGCAGCTTTTCTCGCGTTTCATCGGAAAGTTCAAGCGATTTTATCTTTTCCCTATACATCTCCGCTTCATTTTCTATGTCCTCGCCAAGCTTCTCTTCAATAAGCTTTTTCTCCTCACGAAGGAAATAGTTGCGCTGATTCTGCTCTATTCGTTCTTTTACACGCATACTCAGCTTGTTCTGGATTTTCAGGATCTCAACCTCATATCCGAGCGCCGTCATAAAGCTTTCCGCGCGTTCGCATACATCCACAGTTTCAAGCAGCTCCTGTTTGATGCGAAAATCCAACGCAGACGTGCCTATAAGACAATCACACAGCCCCCCAAGTGTTTTTATTCCGGAAATACGCTTTATAAGCTCATCGCGCTTGATAATCCTGCCGAGATTAATATATTCGTCAAAAAGCGCCTGCAAATTTCTTGTAACAGCAGCATTGTTTATAATATTTCCTGACTCTGATTCCTCTATCGACACAGCCGCAGCGGTATAATACGGCTCGCGAAGCAGTATTTCACACAAGCTGACTCTGCGCACGCCCTCCACCATGACACGCACAGCCCCTCCCGGCATTTTTGCAACCTGTCTGATATTGCCAAGAGTTCCTGTCATGTACAAATCTTCGGATGAAGGCTTTTCTATGCTCGGATTTTTCTGTGCAACAAGAATGACCTCATGTGAGTCCGACATTGCCGCATCAACGGCACGTTTCGAAAAATCGCGCAGAACATCAAAGCTTGCAGTAGTATTAGGCATAACAACTATATTTCTCAGTGCTATAAGCGGTAGTACATAATTCATTGTTTAATTCAGTTCTCCTTTAATTACACTATATATTAGTATATTATAATCCACCAAAGCAAATTTTTCAACTGTTTTTTATATCAATATCCGGCATACTGCTCCTGTCAATTTCAATTCAAAATGGAAGAGGCATGCTGTCGCCTCTTCCATTATACATCATTTTTTATAATATTTCAACCGTTTATATACTGTTTTATTTAATCTCGTCAAGATTTATTACCCGTGTTTTATCACAGCTGAATCCTGCCTCCATAACCTCAACCAAGGCTCTTACCGTATCAAGGCTGGTCATAAGTGATACAGAGCATTCTGCCGCCGTACGTCTGATTTTAAAGCCGTCGGAATTGACATCGTTTCCTTTTTTGGGTATGTCCACTATCAGATCGACCATTCCGCTTCTTATTACGTCCAGCACGTTAGGCACACCCTCGGAAATTTTCTTTGACACCTGAACCTCTATACCGGCCTCTGAAAGCATCGCGCCTGTTCCGGCTGTTGCGATAAACTTACATCCGAGAGCCGCAAAACGCTTTGCAATGGGCAAAAACCGTTCCTTTTCCATATTCCTTACCGTTACAAGCAGAGTGCTTCCTTCTCCCGGGATAGTAGTTCCTGCCGCGACAAAGCCTTTGTACATAGCCTCAAGAAAATCAGAGCCTACGCCTAACACTTCGCCGGTCGAGCGCATCTCAGGTCCTAAGCTTACCTCAACGCGCGGCAGCTTCTCAGTAGAGAAAACAGGAACCTTTACGGCAACCGTATTGTTTTTTTGCGCAATGCCGGTTTTATATCCCATATCCTTCAGGCTTTCGCCGAGCATTATACGCGTAGCAATATCAATCACAGGTACGTTTGTAACCTTTGTGATATACGGTACTGTACGGCTCGAACGCGGATTTACCTCGATTATATAAAGCTCGTTGCGGTACTCTATAAACTGAATGTTTATCATGCCTATTACCTTAAGCGCAATCGCTATGCGATAGGTAACGTCCATAATTTCGTTTATGATCTTATCGCTTATATTCTGCGGCGGGTATATTGAAATCGAGTCGCCGGAATGAACTCCTGCGCGCTCCAGATGCTCCATTATTCCCGGAATAAGCACATCCGTACCGTCGCATATTGCATCCACCTCAAGCTCGCGTCCGCCAAGATATCGGTCAATAAGAACAGGGTTTTTCCTGTCGTTATGGAAAGCGTTTTTGAGGTAATTTACAAGATCCTTTTCGTTTCTTGTAATTTCCATGCCCTTGCCGCCAAGAACATAAGAAGGACGCACAAGCAATGGATATTCAAGCTTGTTTGCCTCCTCAACGCCCTCCTCAACGCTCCATACAGCCTTTCCCTTAGGACGTTTGATATTAAGGCGTTCCAGAATTTCATCAAATTTTTCGCGATCCTCAGCCTCGTCTATCTGCTTGGGCTGCGTACCGAATATAGGCACTTTCATCTCGTCAAGGAAGTTTGCAAGCTTGATTGCCGTCTGACCACCGAACTGCAATATTACGCCTTCAGGCTTTTCAAGCTCAATAATATTGTATACGTCTTCCTCTGTCAGAGGTTCAAAATAAAGCTTGTCTGAGGTATCAAAGTCGGTGCTGACCGTTTCGGGGTTATTGTTTATTATGATTGTTTCAATGCCTGCTTTTTTGAGTGAGAAAACACTATGCACACTGCAATAGTCGAACTCTATACCCTGACCTATTCTTATCGGGCCGGAGCCTATAACGATAACCTTTCTGCACTCGGACGCCACAGCCTCATTTTCCTCATCATAAGTGGAATAATAGTACGGCGAAACAGCTTCAAACTCGCCTGCACAGGTATCAACCATCTTATATGCCGGAACCACTCCAAGCTCTATACGCTTTTTATATATGTCCGGAACCGATACTCCGATAAGCTGCGACAGTCCACGGTCGGAAAAGCCCAGCTTTTTATAATGCAGCATTGTATCACGGTCAAAATCGGCAAGGCTCAGCTTTTTCACGCTTTCCTCGGCATCTACAATGTTCTTTATCTTCTTTAAGAAATACATATCCATTATAGTTGTACGCGCGATCTCCTCAAGCGGATAGCCGCGGCGTATAAGCTCCGCCAGATCAAACAAACGCTCATCGTCCGGTGTGGTTACTCTTTGAGCACGCTCCTCAAGCGTACGGTTTTTCGAGCTTTCACGCTCAAGCGTATACTGTCCGATTTCAAGCGAACGCACGCCCTTTAAAAGCGCTGCCTCAAGACTGTTTCCAATTGCCATGACCTCGCCGGTTGCCATCATCTTGGTGCCGAGGTTTCTCTTTGCGCCGAAAAATTTATCAAAGGGCCACTTCGGTATTTTTACTACAACATAGTCGATTGCCGGCTCAAAGCAAGCATATGTCTTTCCGGTAACGGCATTTAATATTTCGTCAAGATTATAGCCAAGCGCAATTTTTGCAGCAATCTTTGCAATCGGATAGCCGGTAGCCTTTGACGCAAGCGCAGACGAGCGGCTCACACGCGGATTGATCTCAATAACCGCATATTCAAAGCTGTTGGGATTCAGCGCGAACTGCACGTTGCAGCCGCCCTTTATCTCTATTGAGTTTATTATATCAATGGCAGCCTTGCGCAGCATCTGATATTCCTTGTCTGCAAGCGTAAGCGCGGGAGCAACAACTATTGAATCGCCGGTATGTACGCCTACCGGATCGATATTTTCCATGCTGCATACCGTGATACAGCTTCCGTTTGCGTCACGGATTACCTCGAACTCAATCTCCTTCCAACCCTTGATTGATTTTTCGAGCAGAACCTGTCCTACTCTTGACAAA
>CAMFCK010000111.1 GCA_945948775.1 uncultured Clostridia bacterium | reverse complement strand
CTATCCTGACTGAAAAGGAGCGTCCGAGCGTACGTTCTGCGAAGCTATACATACTGTCTGGAGATATTTCTGACGCAGATGTTGAAAAAGTCAAGGCTTATGTTATAAACCCTGTCGAGGCAAGGGAGGCAGCGCTTGAAAAGCCTGAAACTCTTCAGATGTCGGCTGAAGCGCCTGCTGATGTCGCTGTAGTTGACGGCTTCTGCGGCATGGACGATGCCGAAACGGAGGCTTTTATTGCAAAAATGGGCTTTGCAATGGATCGAGATGATCTTGAATTTTGCCGTGCATATTTCCGTGACACAGAAAAGCGCGATCCGACGGTAACGGAGCTGCGTATGATAGATACCTACTGGTCGGATCACTGCCGTCATACCACATTTTCTACTAAGATCAATAATGTCATTATAAACGACGGCAAATATGCCGAACTGATCGCTGATTCTTATGAAGAGTATAAACGCGCAAAGGCTGAGTTATATGCGCCCGACCGCGATACCTGCCTCATGAATATGGCTACAATAATAGTAAAGCAGCTGAAAAAGCGCGGTCTATCAGAGGAAATAAACGCGTGCAGCATAGTGGTTCCTGTTGATGTCGACGGACATGACGAGGACTGGCTTATAATGTTCAAAAACGAAACACATAATCACCCGACGGAAATCGAGCCGTTCGGCGGTGCCGCAACCTGCCTTGGCGGTGCCATTCGCGATCCGCTTTCCGGCAGAAGCTATGTATATCAGGCTATGCGTGTTACCGGCAGCTCAGATCCGCGCGCGGCACTTGCAGATACTCTTCCCGGCAAGCTTATGCAGCGTAAGATTACAAAGGGAGCCGCATCAGGATATTCCTCATACGGAAATCAGATCGGACTTGCAACCGGACAGGTGGCGGAAATATATCATCCCGGCTATGCGGCAAAGCGAATGGAAATAGGTGCGGTAATAGGCGCTGCACCCAAAAAGAATGTTATAAGAGAGGTCCCCGCGCCGGGCGATGTGGTGATTCTTCTCGGCGGCAGAACCGGCCGAGACGGAATAGGCGGCGCTACAGGCTCGTCTAAGGCGCATAATGAGGAATCAGTCACCACATGCGGCAGCGAGGTGCAAAAGGGAAATCCGCCTGTCGAGAGAAAAATACAGCGCCTTTTCCGTGATGAAAGGGTGACAACGCTCATCAAGCGGTGCAACGATTTCGGCGCGGGCGGCGTTTCTGTTGCTATCGGTGAGCTGGCAGACGGACTGGTGATAGATCTTGATAAGGTTCCGAAGAAATATGAAGGACTTGACGGCACAGAGCTTGCGATTTCCGAATCGCAGGAGCGTATGGCTGTGGTGGTTAGCGCTTCTGACGCGGACAAGTTTATAAAATTTGCAAATGATGAAAATCTTGAGGCTACCATTGTTGCACAGGTAACAGAACAGAAAAGGCTTGTAATGAACTGGAGAGGCAAGACGATATGCGATATATCCCGTGATTTTCTAAATACCAACGGCGCGACTAAGAATACCGATATTGAGGTTGAACTGCCGGACGGCAATAACAGGTATTTTAACAGCGAGATTGTGACAGATGTAAAGGCAAAGTGGCTTGAGATCCTTTCTTCGCTTAACGTATGCTCACAAAAGGGACTTTGCGAAATGTTTGATTCCACCATCGGCGCAGGCTCGGTTTTAATGCCGTTCGGCGGAAAATATCAGCTTTCGCCTGCTGACGGTATGGCAGCAAAAGTGCCTGTACCCGGAGGACGTACAAATACAGCCACCGTGATGACATATGGCTATGACCCGTATCTTTCAAGCTGGAGCCCATACCACGGTGCGGTTTACGCTGTTATAGAATCTGTGTCCAAGGCTGTTGCAATGGGTGCGGATTATAAAACAATATACCTGACATTCCAGGAGTATTTCGAGCGGCTGGGAACCGATCCAAAGCGCTGGGGCAAGCCGTTCGCTGCCCTTTTAGGAGCATACCGCGCACAGCTTGAGCTGGGAATCGCGGCAATCGGCGGCAAGGACTCTATGAGCGGCAGCTTTAACGAGCTGGACGTACCGCCTACGCTTACCTCCTTTGCAGTTGCGGCGGTGAAGGCTGATTCTGTTGTTTCGCAGGAGCTCAAAAAGGCAGGAACAAAGATAGTGCTGCTGCCATTGCACCGTGACGGTAATGATATGCCGGACTTTGACAGATTAAAGGAAATGTATGACAAGGTTCATGCCTTGATTGCAGAGAAAAAGGTTCTTTCCTCCTGTACAGTAAAGTCACACGGTCTGGCGGAGGTACTGGCAAAGATGGCATTCGGAAACATGATAGGAATCGATATAGACAGCACTCTTACAAATGATGTGCTTTTCTTTGCGGCACTCGGATCTATTGTGCTTGAGGTTGAAAAGGATACCGTAATTGACGGTGCATTGACGGTGGGTTATACAAAGACGGAGCCTTCAATTAATATTGGCGGAGCTTGCGTTTCTCTTGAGGAAGCCTTGGCGGCATGGAAAAAACCGCTTGAAAAGGTATTTCCGACACATGCAGGAAGCTTTTCGGCCGAGCCGCAAACCTACAGCTATACCAAGGGCACTCCGGCTGTCGGCAGTAAAAAATTTGCAAAGCCGCGCGTATTCATACCCGTATTTCCCGGTACGAACTGCGAATATGATACCGCGCGCGCTTTTGAAAGAGCAGGCGGTGCGGCGGAGGTATTTGTTATACGCAATCTCAGCGCCGAGGATGTAGCATATTCAATGCAGGAAATGAAAAAAAGAGTGGATAATGCGCAGATAGTAATGATTCCGGGCGGCTTTTCCGGCGGTGATGAGCCGGACGGCTCGGGAAAATTCATTGCGACTGCATTCAGGAATCCGGCTGTCAGCAAGGCGGTCATGAATTTATTGAAAAACCGCGACGTTCTGATGCTTGGAATCTGCAACGGTTTTCAGGCGCTGATCAAGCTGGGGCTTGTACCTTACGGAGAGATACGCGATCTTGATGAAAACTCACCTACACTTACTTTTAATACTATAGGCAGACATATATCGCGAATGGCACTTACGCGTATTGCGACAAACAAATCACCCTGGTTTGCAAATGTTGAGGTCGGAGATGTGCACTCTGTTGCGCTGTCCCACGGAGAAGGACGCTTTATCGCATCGCCGGAACAGATAGCGGAGCTTGCTGCAAACGGTCAGATTGCAACGCAGTATGTAGATCCTGACGGCAGGGCAACGTATGATATAGACTGGAATCCGAACGGTTCAGTAAGCGCTGTGGAGGGAATTATCAGCCCTGATGGCAGAATTCTCGGCAAAATGGGCCATTCAGAGCGAATAGGCGAAAATATTGCAAAGAATGTGCCGGGGAATAAGGATCAGAAGCTGTTTGAAGCCGGCGTGGGATATTTTAAATAAAATTTTGCAGCGGAAATAGCACCGCTGATATAAAGGAGTTTTAATGAAACCGAAGATTGATATTGTATTTCCGGATATAAAAAGCGCCGGACTTGTTAACGCTGAGGTGGAAAAAATCAAAATTTCACGCCACAGACGGCGTATGGAGCTGCTTTTGAGCGTGCGTGCCTCCGAGGACGCGCTTGATAGGTTTGAAGCTGAGCTCCAGAAGCATTATCACTTAAATGGTGTAAGTCTGCACGAGCCGGAGGAGGCGGAGGAGCCTGATGCGGACCCCCCTGTTATGTACATAACCGAGAGCAGTACAAAGAATTCACGCGGCGAGACGGAGAGTATCGGCAAAGCTCATATTATAGATGTTATTTACGGTTCATCGATACGATCTGAGCTTGTCAGTATATCAGCAATAAAGGAAGACAGCGACCGCGTAGCCTTTCGCGGCGAAGTGTTCGGAGTGGAAACAAAGGATATCAAGAGTAAAAAAAACGGGAAAGATTATCATTTGATAGTATTTGATGTAACAGATTATTCCGACTCGATTACATGCCAGATGTTTCTTTCTGCCGATGAAAAAGGCGATGCGGCATTTAAGGATATTAAGGCAAGACTGAAAAAGGGCTTGAATGTAGTGGTGCGCGGAAAAGCGCAGTATAATGTTTATGCAAAAGAGGTCGTTGTCATGGCAAACGGGATCTGCCAGACCGATCCGCCGCCCGTGCGTACGGACGAAGCACCGGTAAAGCGCGTTGAACTGCATATGCATACACAGATGTCCGCTATGGACGGAGTTTCTTCGGCAAAGGATCTGATAAACCGCGCCGTAAGCTGGGGACATACGGCAATCGCCGTCACCGACCACGGTGTTGTACAGGCGTTTCCCGACGCACTCAAGGCCTCCGATAATAATGAGAAAATCAAGATCATATACGGCATGGAGGGCTATCTTGTAGATGACAGCCTGCCTATATGCGAAAATGCCGCAGATGAAACAATAGATAGTGATTTTGTGGTATTTGATATTGAAACGACCGGACTTTCGCCGGAGGAGGACGAAATAACCGAAATAGGCGCTGTTAAGG
>CAMFCK010000110.1 GCA_945948775.1 uncultured Clostridia bacterium | reverse complement strand
TATGTGTCGCATAGCGACAACATTTTTTGATTATTCGGCAGTCATTAAATAAAATATAAGGAGTTGGATAAAATGATTTATGCAGACAATGCAGCAACAACAAAAATGAGCAAAACGGCAATTAACGCAATGCTGCCTTGCTTTGACGCAATATACGGTAACCCGTCCAGTCTTCATTCGGCAGGTCAGCAAGCTGCTGAAGCTCTTCTTTCAGCAAGAAAAACAATTGCAGAAATTCTCGGATGCAATCCTAATGAGGTATATTTTACTTCCGGAGGGAGTGAAGCGGATAATCAAGCTATTATTTCTGCTGCACTCTACGGAGCAAAAAAGGGAAAAAAGCATATTATTTCAACTGCAATTGAGCATCATGCCGTACTACATACACTTGATAAGTTAAAAGCACAAGGATTTGAGATTACACTCCTTGACCCCCACGAAAACGGTATTGTACTTACAGATGATTTATTAAACGCAATTCGTCCCGATACAGCACTTGTTACAGTTATGTATGCAAACAACGAGATTGGCACAATTCAGCCCATTCGTGAAATAGGTGCAATATGCCGTGAAAAAGGAATACCGTTTCACAGCGATGCGGTTCAAGCTGTAGGACATATTCCTGTTAATGTAAGCCATGACAATATTGATTTATTATCTCTCTCTGCTCATAAATTTCACGGGCGCAAAGGAATAGGTGTACTGTATGCCAAAAGAGGAACCGTTCTTACTAATTTAATTGAGGGCGGAGCACAGGAACGAGGCAAACGCGCAGGTACAGAAAACCTTCCGGCAATAGTCGGAATGGCGGCTGCACTGAAAGAAGCAGTATCGCACATAGACGAAAACGCCGCAAAGCTTATTCCGATGCGTGATAAGCTCATAAGTGAGCTTGTAAAAATTCCTCACACAATATTAAACGGTGATAAACAAAGGCGATTGCCGGGTAATGTAAATGTATGTTTTGAGGGAATAGAAGGCGAATCACTTTTGCTTTTATTAAATGAAAAAGGCATTTGCGCATCTTCCGGTTCCGCATGTACCTCGGGTTCATTAGACCCAAGTCATGTACTTCTTGCAATCGGAAGACCTCACGAAATAGCACACGGTTCGCTCAGGCTATCCCTTTCGGAGGAAAACACAGCAGAGGAAACAGAATATATTATAAAATCAATCCAAGAAGTCGTAAGTTATCTGAGCGGAATGTCGCCGGTATGGAATGATTTGCAGAAAGGAGAAAAAAATTATGTTATACAGTGAAAAGGTAATGGATCATTTTACCCATCCGCGAAATGTGGGCACAATTGAAGATGCAGACGGTATAGGTGAAGTCGGCAATGCAAAATGCGGAGATATTATGAAGATTTATCTAAAAATAGACAATGGTATTATTACAGATGTAAAATTTAACACTTTTGGCTGCGGTTCGGCTATAGCCTCCAGCTCCATGGCAACCGAAATGATAAAGGGAAAGCCCTTATCTCAAGCATTGGAGCTTACCAATAAGGCTGTAGTTGAGGCGCTGGACGGTCTTCCGGCACATAAAATACACTGTTCTGTTCTTGCGGAAGAAGCAGTTAAAGCCGCAATCAAGGATTATTATGATAAAAACAAAATTGAATATGACCACACTCTGTTTCCGGATTGTGCTTCCTGCGGTCATTGTTCGAGCGACTCATGCGGAGTATAAACATAATTTAATTAAATATGATTTAAGTATCTCTCGTTATTTATAATCACACAAACATCAAAATTGATTTAATGGAGATTTTAACAATGGAAAACAACAGATTTGAATTAAACAAAAACTTAGCACAAATGCTCAAGGGCGGTGTAATTATGGATGTTACAACTCCTGAGCAGGCAAAAATTGCAGAAGCTGCAGGAGCATGTGCCGTTATGGCACTGGAACGTATTCCGGCAGACATTCGTGCCGCCGGCGGTGTTTCGCGTATGAGTGATCCGAAAATGATTAAAGGTATTCAGAATGCAGTATCAATTCCCGTTATGGCAAAGTGCAGAATAGGTCATTTTGCGGAAGCGCAGATTCTGCAGGCAATTGAAATTGACTATATAGACGAAAGCGAGGTTTTATCCCCCGCCGATGATAAATATCACATTGACAAGACCGCCTTTGATGTTCCGTTCGTTTGCGGTGCAAAGGCTTTAGGCGAAGCTATGGTCGGTATAAACGAACAGGAAATTGAATTATTAATGGCGGAAAGAGGCAAATAAAATGCAGATAGGAGTATTAGCTCTGCAGGGAGCATTTATTGAGCATGAGAAAATGCTCGCAAGACTTGGAGTATCCTCTCTTGAAATAAGACAGGAAAAAGACTTGGATACACCCTTTGACGGACTGATTATTCCCGGCGGTGAAAGTACCGTGCAGGGAAAGCTGCTGCGTGAGTTGAATCTGTTTGACAGAATAAAGACTATGCTTGAAGCCGGTCTTCCTGTTTTCGGAACCTGTGCAGGACTTTTGTTGCTTGCCAAAAAGATAAAAAATGATGACAGAACACATTTGGCGACTATGGATATTGCGGCCGTGAGGAATGCTTACGGCCGCCAGCTCGGCAGCTTTTACACCGAAAAAGAATTTAAAGGTATCGGTACAATTCCAATGACCTTTATCCGTGCACCGTATATCGAAAATGTATGGAATGATACAGAAATTCTTGCCGAAGCAGACGGACATATCGTTGCCGCAAGGCAGAAAAACCAGTTGGTCACAGCATTTCATCCCGAACTGAATGATAATTTATCTGTTCATAAATACTTTATTCAAATGATAAATGATAAACATATTGATAATAGCGAGGTGAACAAAAATGCCTAAAAGAACTTATGGTAAAGAATATGGCTTTCAGACCAGAGCTGTCCATACCGGGAATGATGTGGACATTGAAACCGGTGCTATAAAGCGGCCTATTACAATGGCAAACAGCTATGAGCTTCCGTATGATCCGACTGATGTCAACTGGTCCTCTGCCTCCGGAAATTTATATACAAGAAACGGCGGTTCCAATCAAAAATATTTACAGGAAAAGTTGGCAGCATTAGAAGGCGGCGAAGACTGTATCGTACTGGCAAGCGGCGTTGCCGCACTGTCCGGTCTGTTTTTCGCTCTTCTTGAGAGCGGAGATCATGTTATCTTCTCCAGTGTGACTTATATAGCTGTTTATCGTCTTTTAAACGAGCTTTTAAATAATAAATTTCATGTAGAAACTACAATTGTAGATACATCTGATTTGGAAGCAGTACGCCGTGCAATAAGACCAAATACAAAGCTTATACACATAGAAACACCCGGAAATCCGACGCTTACTGTTTCGGATATAAGAGCGATTGCAGATATTGCCCATGAAAACGGCTCGCTATTGTCGGTTGATAATACATTTGCATCTCCTTTTAATCAGCGGCCTATTGAACTCGGTGCAGATTTTACGGTTGAAAGCCTTACAAAATATATCAACGGTCATGGTGACGCTATGGGAGGAGCCATTATCGGTAAAACGAAGTACCTTGATATTATCCGTGCACAATCACAGGTAAATCTCGGCGGTACCATAAGTCCGTTCAACGCATGGCTTATTATGAGAGGTTCGGTGACACTTCCTCTGCGTATGAGGCAGCATAACGAAAATGCGCTTAAGGTTGCACGTTGGCTTGAAAAGCAACCGTCCGTCAGCTTTGTCGCATACCCGGGGCTTGAAAGTCACAAAGGTTATGAAACTGCAAAAAAACAAATGTCTCCCGGATTCGGAGGTGTTTTGTCCTTTGGACTGAAAGCTGATCATGATACTCACAATCGCTTTGTCAGTCACTTAAAGGTTATTACATCTGCCGTTTCACTTGGTCATGACGAAAGCCTAATCGTTTTTCTCGGCGAAAATGACGAACGGCAATATCTGTATCCTGATGAGTTTCACAATGGTTTCTTTCGTTTTAGCGTTGGTATTGAGGATGCAGAGGATATCATTGAGGATTTAAGACAGGCTTTGGAAAAAGAAAATCTTCTTTAACTTGCAGAAAGGAAATCGGTTATGGCAGCTTTTACACCCGAACAATTACAGCGATACTCACGGCACTTCGTTTTGCCCGAAATAGGAGTATCAGGTCAAAAGAATCTGCTTGCCTCAAAGGTTTTGGTAATAGGTGCGGGAGCTTTGGGAACAACTGCCTTAATGTACTTAGCCTCTGCCGGTATCGGAACAATAGGAATTGCCGACTATGATAAAATTGCATTTGGACATGGTTCAATTTCAGGAGCAATTAATATTCCTTTGGACAATATACATAGCTTATATCAACTGCCGCCGAGCAGAAAAATTTTTGTATTTTGCCAAAAAGGAGAATTCAGCAAACAAGTCATCGAACTGTTGCGAGATGCAGGTTATGACGCATATAACCTAACCGGAGGATATGCGAAGTATTTAATGACTGCCGAATAATCAAAAAATGTTGTCGCTATGCGACATATAAACA
>CAMFCK010000109.1 GCA_945948775.1 uncultured Clostridia bacterium | reverse complement strand
CCGGCAGAGGATGGATATAACTGGTATGTGTATGGTAATCAGAATCCGGTTATGTATGTGGATGAATCCGGTGAAGAAGGTGTAGCTGTTACGATGCTGTGGGACGCTTTTTTTGGCGGTGGGACTTATAAAGATTATTCATATAATCAAGAGATGGTACGAACATTCTATTCTTCACCAAATTTAAACAACGTCGTAAATGCAAATTTTGATGACTTTAAAAACTCTGCGCAGACAAAGAAAACATATTCAGGCAGTGTGAGTTTTTATGGTAATGACTTAAATCCTAATGATTTGGATTTGCACTTAGCTGTTGGTTTGGCAAATTATTCAATGACATTTACTAAAGAAGTTGTTACAAGAAGGTTTTTATGGAAAACTTGGAACGAGACTATATATAATGTAACAATTACCATTTCGGATAGATATAATTTTGATAATTATCGTGAGGGTCAATATTTTAGTGACTTTTTGAATAATTGGGGATATAATAGACAGAATGAAGGATCACTAGTTCCGTATTATTGGCGTATTACATTTACGAAAGGATTATAATTATATGAAAAGACAATTAAATATATTTGTTATGAGTTTTGTTATGTTTCTTTTCTTAACATCATGTGCAGGGACAGGGGATTGGACATATCCCCTTCCTAATAATTATGAGGTTTGGCATATACATTCAGAAGAAATTTTAATTAAATGTGTCAATGCAGAAAACGAAAGTGATAAAATACCTTCCTTTGTAAAAGAGTTTTCATATAACGAGAGATATGTGTTTTCAAGAAACATAAAAGATATACGTAATAATAATATTTTTGAAGAAGTATATTATGCGTTAGATACACAAGAAAAGCAAGCATACGGTCCTTTTGATAGCATTGAAGAACTCAAAAAACAAGCGGATGAATGGGGTGTTGAAATTCCGCAGAAATGGTATAGAACATCTCCTGATCCTAATATTTATAAATGATGCTGATTGTGTTGAAATATGATGATCTAATATTGGATATGACATAGATAACAATATTATAAATTACAATGGTCAAAAGTTAAAAATATATTACTTGGTTTCTGATGATGCGAAAATTACTAATACAATCCTCAGGATAGATGCAATGGAATAGTTTCTATTTTTCGGAAATTATACAGGATATTGCTATACAGTTGGTATAGGTTCAAAAGTGGGAGTGTTGCTTGTTCCAGACGGAACATATACATAAAACCTTTAATGGATGAAGTTGATTTGGAAAAAAATGTAACTTCTAAATAATTATATTGTGTTCTATATGGTAGCTTTTTCATTTATGATTAAAACGGCAGCCGAAAAACAAATCGGCTGCTTTTTGCTGTCAAAAGATGCGTTGAATTTAACTCCACCTATTGCACGGAGAAAAGAAGCGGCATATAATATAGTCGTAAAGATGGTAAGCAGTTAAGAATGTAAGCAGTTAAGACGGTTTTAGGAAGAGAGATATCCTGCGGGATATTTCTGTCCAAAACCGTCTTTTTTCATTTTTAGCGAAAAATCTTTATACAGCAAAAGAAAAGAAGGGAGTGGTTACCTTGAGGGAGTAATCAAAAAAACAGATGAGAAAGGAAGTAGGATGATGATAAATTGAGAGAAATGAAAGAACTGTCGCCAATTACATATTCCGATTTTGACAAAGGCATAAGACTGGAATGCTTTGCAGATACGCTGGTATATCAAAAGGAGAGCGGCAATAAACGAACACTTGCGGCAATTCGTATCGGAGGCTATCCGGAAAATGTCCGCGGTATGATAGACGCGATGCGGGATACTGTAAGTGTTGAAGCAGAGGTTGAGGGGCATAAAATAGTGATTTCAACCGGCTGCAGTAAATGCCGCGCCGCAATCACACATGATGGCGTTTATGCCGAGGGTACGCTGATGGCGTTGGATGATGAAAACAGCGATAATGACGAATTACCGGAGGCGGAAAGAAATAAGCTGCCGCGCAGATCATATATTTTCTGCGAGGCGGATAATAAAGACGCGTTGTTTTCCGAAATTGATAAAAAGACGGCCATTCCAATGATACCGGAGTTTAAGGAATATGTCATCGCGGAGCTTTTAGCCCGTAACATTCTTATTCCGCTTGAAGTGCTCTCAGCAAGCGTGCGATTTGACGCATATGTACTAAAAGCGCGCGCGGACGAAAAGGATATTGAATCGGTGATTAATCAAGGACTAAAAAGCGGTAAGATTTCAATACCGAAGGCAAATTCCGGCGGCTTTGAAAAAATCAATACTGTTACCGAATATTTACAGCAATACGGCGTAACGGTTGCAAACCGTATTAAAAACTTGTTTAATCCGCTGTTCGATCCGACAAAGGAGGATATCTGCGAACATATCAAGCTGATAAATCAGAATATCAAAAAGAATGTCGGCTATTCGCTTTACCCTGCACAGCTGGCTGTTGCGGAAGCCTTAAAAAGACGTCTTGACAAAGCAAAGACCGGCATTGCTATAGCCGAATGCGGCGCGGGAAAATCCAAAATAGGAGCGGTCGCATTAGCTGCGCACCAAAGAGGTAAAAAAGCCTTAAATGTTGTGCTGTCACCATCGCATGTTACGAAAAAATGGGTTCGTGAAATTGAGGAAACTATGCCGAATACAAAGGCGGCGGTGGTATCTTCCATTGCCGACATTGATCGTGTATACAGGGATTTTCAAAACGGAGACAAAAGTATGTATATGGTTATTTCAAAGGAAAGGGCAAGAGATGGATATATGCGCCGCCCGGCAGTCATATATTCCAAATCCCGAAAAGGCTTTGTATGTCCTCATTGTTTCAGGGTTATTGAGCAGGATCTGGTTGATGACGGTGTGAAATATACGGTCAATGCCGACCAGTTTTTCTTTAAAAAAGAAACGCGTCAGAATCATAAATGCCCCGACTGCGGCGAGACGCTTTGGACCGCGATAAATCCGGATGATTATAATCTGCGTCATAACCTATGGGTCAAAATCGGCGGTTACGGATTTGTTTATCGTCCGCATGCCGAACAGCATTTGACAGAAACAAAGGATCTGCGGGTTCTGGACAGAGTAAATGAAATTATAGGTACGGACGGCATAATTACCGTAAAAGGTGCATATAGGCGATATTCAATGAGCGGCTATATTGCGGAAAATATCAAAAAGATTGACGCCGTAATTGCCGATGAACTGCATTTATTCAAGGGTGACAGCGGACAGGGAAATGCTATGGCGACTCTTTTCGGCTGTGCTGAAAAGGTGATCGGAATGACGGCAACGCTGATAAACGGTTATTCGAGCGGTATGTTTTACCTGTTGTATCGTATATCATCACATCTTATGCAGGTGGATAACAAGCCGTATGACAAACCGGAGCTGTTCAATACGGAATACGGAGTTACAGAAACAATGTATCAGATGTGCAGCAATGACGTATATAACGCAAAGAGCCGGAATGTGAAAAAGACTCTGCGAGTAAGACAAAAGCCGGGAGTGTCCCCGTTGGTGTATTCCCGATTTCTAATTGACAGCGCCGTGTTTTTGTCCTTAAACGACATGGGTAAACAGCTGCCGGAATATGAGGAAATACCGGTTGCGCTTGATATGCGCGAGGATATTGCAAAGGAATATGAGAGACTGGAAAAGGAATATATCAGGGTGATGAAAAATCATGACGGAAATGCAATGCGCCTGATGTCGAAGTTTACAAGCCTTCTGACCACTTATCCTGACCAGCCGTATCAGAATGAGCCGATAATGTACCCCGGCAGCGGAGAACCTGTAGTTGTACCGAAAGATTTATCATGTATCGACGCACTGCACGAAAAAGACAGCGCAGTTTTGGATATTGTCCGAAAAAAGATAGAAAACGGTGAACGCGTACTGATTTATACCAGCTGGGTCAAAATAGATACACAGGAGAAGCTGATGAAAATTCTGGCTGAGCATGGATATAAAGCGGCTGTTCTGAAACAAACAGTCAGTCCGGATAAGCGCGAGGAATGGGTGGCAAAGAAACTGTCCGAGGGTATTGATGTGCTGATCACAAACGGGGCGTTGGTTGAAACCGGTCTCGATTTGAATGCATTTACAACAATAATCTACTATAATATCGGATATAACCTTTACACCTTCCGTCAAAGCTCCAGACGTTCATGGCGAATTAATCAGACAGCGCCGCGCGTTGAGGTATATATTCTGTATTACCAAGGTGTAATACAGGAGCGGGCAATCGGACTTATGGCATCAAAGCTTGCAGCTGCAACACTTGTCGAGGGTAATTTTTCGGAAGAAGGACTAGCCGCGATGAGCGATTGCGATGATATGACATCGCAGCTTGCAATGGCGTTGACAAACGGCATACGTGACGAGGTTGAGGACTTGAGCGAAACATTCAAGAAGATGGCAATTATCAAGGAAACGGATAAAAACTGCAATGATTTCCGAATGGCGTCAATTCATGAAAAGCTTAATCGGGCAAAAGAGATTGCAAA
>CAMFCK010000108.1 GCA_945948775.1 uncultured Clostridia bacterium | reverse complement strand
CGCCTTTGTTTTACTCCCATGTTTAATTACAGTAACATTATATCCCCGAATCGTTTGATTGTCAAGATTATTTTTGAAAAAATTTTAACATAGTGCAAAGCGTAAAAATGCTTTTTACATTAAAAGTCAAATATGTGCAATATGACAATAAAGCATGTTATTTTTCAGTGCAGAAGTTTACCTTTTTTCCTTCCAAAATCAGATTTGTAGTACGCACAGCACACATTTTACCGCACATCGAGCAGGTATGGCGTTCGCTTACCGGAGTGGAGTTATAATAACGCTCTGCCTTTTCACGGTCTATGGCAAGAGAAAACATTTTCTCCCAGTCAAGATTGTGCCGCGCTTCGCCCATAGCATTGTCTATATCGCGCGCACCGGGCAGACCGCGTGCAATGTCAGCTGCATGAGCTGCAATTTTTGAAGCAACTATGCCTTCTTTTACATCATCGAGGTCGGGAAGCCTGAGATGCTCTGCCGGAGTTACATAACAAAGGAAATTTGCGCCGTATGTCGCTGCAATTGCTCCGCCTATTGCAGAGGTTATGTGGTCATATCCCGGAGCGATATCTGTTACAATAGGCCCGAGAACATAAAACGGAGCACCGTGGCAGAGACGCTTTTGCATCGTCATGTTTGCGGCAATTTCGTTAAGCGCCATGTGACCTGGTCCCTCCACCATTACCTGCACATCCTTTTCCCAAGCACGTTTTGTCAGAGCACCAAGCTCAATGAGCTCGCTTATCGGTCCGGCATCGCTTGAATCATCTATGCATCCGGGGCGCAGGGCATCACCCAGGCTGATCGTTACGTCATATTCACGAAGAATCTCTAACACCTCATCGTAATATTCATAGAACGGATTTTCATTCCCGGTCATTTCCATCCATGCAAAAAGCAGCGAGCCGCCTCTGGATACGATATTCATTCTGCGTTTGTCGCGCTTTAAACATTCGACAGCGCGCTTGTTTATTCCGGCATGGATCGTCATGAAGTCAACACCCTCTTCGGCATGCGCGCGTATGACCTTTAAAAAATCCTTTGCTGTAATTTCAAGCAGATCCTTCTCAAGATAGCCGATTGCATCATACATCGGCACAGTTCCTATCATAGCGGGGGAACAGTCGATAAGCTGACGGCGAAAGGTATTTGTTTTGCCGTAGTTTGACAAATCCATTATTGCCTCAGCGCCAAAGTCTATCGCCATTTTTACCTTTTCCATCTCAAGCGTATAATCTGCACAGTCACCGGAAATACCGAGATTTACATTAATTTTTGTTTTCAAGCCGTCGCCGATACCCTCAGCACTCAGTGCTTTATGGTTGATATTGGAGGGGATTGCAACAGTTCCGCAGGCCACAAGCTCGCGTATATGCTCGGCAGATAAATTTTCCTTTTCTGCAACAGTTTTCATTTGCGGCGTGATTATGCCTTTTTTTGCTGCCTCCATCTGTGTGTGATAGTTCATAATCAAGATCCTTTCGTTTATTTATACAAAATGCCGTGCAGCAGGCGCGCACGGCTGGTTTTCCTTAGTCATGCTCCCTTCGATAGTATTAACTATATCAGGTTATAAGGGTCGGCAAAAGCCCTCTCAGCCATCAGGCTCCCCTGCAATTACCAATATTATATAATAAATGCAATATTTTGTCAATAGAAAATCCGCTTATCCGTCCGCTCTGTGAAGAAATTCAGGTTTTAGCACAAACGGATTATAATCTCCGCTGTATTCGCGCCGGTATCTTGCAAGCTGAAGGGTATAATCACTTGCCGCCCTCGGCGACATGCTTTTAAGCTCATGCTCTGCAAAATATTTCGAGAACTTCTCCGCACCGCGGTGGTTTAAATGCGCCGAATCGAAAAAATCACGGTTCATGTCAATACCGATTTGCCGGTACAGGTCATTGTAGTTTATAAATGAAATGTCGTTTTCCTCGGCAATAGCGGCTACGAAATTATAGTATGCGTGTTCGCTTGCAGTCTCATTTGACGGAGTTTTGACAATTAAAAGACTTGCGTTTTCCTCGCGACATAGCGCAATTATCCGTTTTAGATACTCTGTATTTTTTTCTGACAGCGGTATTGAAAGGTCCTTATCTCCTATATATGGTTTTTGTACGTCAGCCTTTGTTTGAGTAAGCATGCAATAGCCGTTGAGCCAGTCGCAGAGTTTGTCAGGGCGAAATCCGAAATCTTCCTCGCCAAGCTCGCTCCAGCGCGAATGATATTTTGTAAATCGAACCAACAGATCAAATCGCTTGCCGGGTGGTGCGCAGTCATATATCATTTTCAGCTTGTTTATTCCAAAGGGGAAATCATCGCAAAGGGTATAGTTTGTTGCGTCATCCGTATATTCCTCCTCCTTTGAGGCGGTATAACAGTCGAGTACTATAAGCTGCGGATGTTGACGAGAAATGGCTTCTTTTATATAATAGTAGCTTGCCCAAAAAGGCTGCTTTTGCGTTGCAATAACATATGAGTCAAGTCCGGTTTCTTCCCATATGACAAGAGGATTAAAGCTGCAATATGCATGGGAAGAACCGCAGAACACAACATCATATCTGTCATTGTCAGAATTAAAGAACCCGTTGATTTTGGTTGTCATATTCCACCAGCCGTAAAGGGATTTGCGGACAAGCAGTCTGTCAAGACCGAAAAATATTGCCGCGGCAATAATTATGAACGCAGCAGCTTTAATTGCTTTTTTCATTGTCTGCCTCCTTAATTAAAACTGGAAATATATAAACTGACTTGCGGAATATCCGACACCGTAAATTCCGAATACAAGCGTTGCAAACAGCAGCGAGAGTATTATTGCAAAACGTGGTATTATATTCATGCCAAGCACCATTTTTACACCATTAAAGCCGCGGTATTTTACCGTATCTGAAAGCAGAAGTACTGCCACGGCAAAGAAAAGAACGAATAAATCCGGCGTTCCGAGTCCCATTTGCAGCATACCTCCGCCGAAGAACAGCTCGGCGCGGAAATCAAACAAAATTTTTCTTATAATAAAGAATGCAGAGTTGATAGTGTCTGCACGGAAAAATATCCATGCGATACATACCAGAATAAACGTCAGAGCTGTCTGAAATATCGGATAATAAGGCTTTGTTCGGTCTATGCGCAAAGCATCAGCGCATTTAATACGAAGTGCGGCACCCGCATCGCCGACTACCTGATATGCGCCGTGCAGAAGCCCCCATAATACAAAATTCCAGCTTGCACCGTGCCATAGCCCGCTTGTTAAAAATACGACCATAATATTGAAGTATTTTCGGATTTTTCCGCGGCGGTTTCCGCCGAGCGGTATATAGAGATAATCACGCAGCCAGCCTGAGAGGGAAATGTGCCATCTGCGCCAAAATTCTGCAATCGAACGTGAAAAATACGGTACGTTGAAATTCTCCATCAGCTCAAAGCCCATAACTTTTGCTGCTCCGCGGGCAATTGTTGAATAGCTTGCAAAGTCACAGTAAATCTGTACTGCGAAAAGAAGCGTCGCAACAACAAAATGAAAGCCGAAAAATCCGGTTATATTGCCGTATACGGTGTCAACGAGCATTGCGGCCCTGTCGGCAATGACAAGCTTCAGAAAAAAGCCCCACAGCATCATCAGCAGACCGCTTACAACACGGTCGTAATCAAAACGGTGATGTTCTGACAGCTGGTGAAGCAGATTTTTTGAGCGTTCGATAGGACCTGCGACAAGCTGCGGAAAAAAGGATACAAACAGCGCATATTTCAGGATATTTCGCTCGTGCTTTACATCACCGCGGTATACGTCTACAGTATAGCCGAGAGCCTGAAAGGTATAAAAGGAAATACCTACAGGCAATATAACGTCAAATCCGGGAGAAATCGCAGGAAGATTAAGAACGCTGAGAACGGCATTGATGTTATTTACTGTAAACCAGAAATATTTGAAAAAGAAAAGTATAAGCAGATTGACGGTAAAATTCAGCGCAACAGCGGCTTTTCTTGCAGCAGGGTTAGCCATGCGTGAGATAACAGCGCCGCCGAGCCATGTGAACAGCGTTGAAGCTGCCATCAAAAGAGCGTATTGCGGATTCCAGCACATATAGAAATAATAGCTTGCACCGAGCAGCCACAAATATCTGATTTTGTGCGGAATTACAAAATATACAAGAGTTACTATCGGAAAAAAGATGAGAAACTCAAGCGAGTTAAATAACATATTATGCCATGCAGCCTTTCTGCCTGCATATTTTGATTTGCAAGGCGGAAAAATTAGCAGGCACATTATTCCGCCGATTTTCATGTGTATAAAATATTGCTGCTTATCAATCAGCCTTTACTGCCGGCGCTTTCCAGCCATATTATAAGCACCGATATATCTGACGGCGATACGCCGGATATGCGCGAAGCCTGTCCGAGAGAGCGCGGACGTATCTGACTGAGCTTCTGGCGCGCCTCGATGCGGAGCCCGTAAATGGATGAATAATCAATGTCGGGCGAAAGAGGACGCGACTCAAGCTTTTTAAATTGCTCAACCTGCTGT
>CAMFCK010000107.1 GCA_945948775.1 uncultured Clostridia bacterium | reverse complement strand
CAATATCCTCCATCTGCGCAAGCGTGCGTGATGTGGAAACATCGCCTTTGTGAGTGTCGCCGGAGGCTGCACCGTGACTGGGAAAGTGCTTGTATACCGGAATTATCCCGTTTGATTTTAGACCGTCTGCAACTGTAAGAGCCCTTGAGCTGACTACCTCTGCATCGCTGCCGAAGGAACGGCTGCCGATTGCTGTATTGTCTGTATTTGTCAGCACGTCTGCAACGGGAGCAAAATCAAGATTGAAGCCCAGCTCATACAGATAGCGACCGATGGCGTTTCCTGCCTCCTGTGCGCGGTCGTAGTTCTCGGCAGCACCGATTTCGCTCATGCTTTCAAATCTTTTCACATTTATGCCCGAGTCGGCAATTCTTGAAATATCGCCGCCCTCCTCGTCTATGCCGAGAAATATCGGAAAGCCGTTCTTTTCTTTATAAAAATTCTGAGTTGCAGTCAGCATACTTGAAAGCTGCTGCCTGGATTCTATATTATCCGAAAAATACACAAGCCCTCCAACCGGATTGCCCGCAAGAGCATTTTTTGTCGTATTCCCGGCAAGCGTAACATGATTAACGCCGGTAAGTGCGTCAGGCGTTATAAAAAACATCTGCATAAGCTTTTCGTCAAGAGTCATTGCGGCAATAAAGCCGTCCGCATCGGCAGGCATCGGAGTCGGAGTCGGAGAGGGCGTCGGCGATGGAGTGGGCGCTGCTGCTTCCGGCGTAGGTGATGGTGAAGGCTCGGGATCGGGTTTATGTATGGAGCTTGCGGCGAATACTGCCGCGGCGAGAAGAATAATTATCAGCGCTGTGAAAAACAGCGGCGAATGTTTTTTATTATCACGGCCGTGTTTCATATATAGTCACCTCATGTTTAAATTTAATATGTTATATTATACAATTTTTAAGATTTATTGTCAAATGGTTTACATAAACGCAGTTTTGTGTTATACTGTATGCATTGAACAATAAGAAATGAGGGAATATAAAGTGTTGATGAAAGTATTATTGCCGCTTGCGGCGGTTTTTGTTTGTTTTATGATAAATCCCATATTCGGACTTATCGCGTCATTTGCGGCATTGTTGATTTGTCTTTATTATTTTCTGCCCAATTTATATGCTGTGCAGGGAAATAAGCTTTTTTCAAAGGGAGACCTGCAGGGTGCTGAGAAATGGTATAACCGTGCGGTAAATACCGGCCGCGCATCGGACAAGCTGAAGCTTGCATACGGAATTTTGCAGCTTCGCTCCGGTAAGCCTGAAGCAGCTCAACGCCAGCTTGACGAGCTTGCGCGCAAAAAGTCAGCAAAACCTGAAATAAAGCAGCAGGCAAAGCAGTACCGGTGCATGGCATACTGTAAGCAGGGGCGCATGGACGAGGCTATGGAGGATGCACAGGAGCTGTTTGAGGTGACGAAAAATACTATTACTTATGGTATAATGGGTTATTTCATGCATCTTACCGACGCGCCTGCGGATGAAACGCTTAAGCTGTGCGAGGAGGCATATGAATATAATGCGGATGACCGCGATATAGTTGACAATTTAGCGCTTGCTTACTACCGCGCGGGACAGTACGAAAAAGCAAAGGAATATACCGATAAGCTGGTTGAAAATAATCCGACATTTGTTGAGGCGTTCTATCACGGAGCACTTGTTGAAGAGGCTCTCGGCAATATGGATAAAGCGCGCGAATATCTTAAAAAGCTGCCTGAATGTAACCGTACATACATGACAACGGTTTCCCAAGAGGCAATTGATACGCTGACAGAAAGGCTCGGAGGATAAGAATTATGCTTGAATTTAAACAGATATTCGGCCATGAGGGATACCTTGCGTCAAAGCCTCTGCGCGAGGAGGTATTCATTGGTGAGCAGGGGTATAGCAATGATTATGACGCTCATGATGATGAGGCGTGGCATATTGTAGGATATGAACGCGGAGCTCTGATAGGAACCGCAAGGATGTACAGGCTTACTGAACGCACATATGAAATCGGCAGAGTTGCGGTCAAAAAGGAATACCGCCGCAGCTATATAGGCGATTTAATGATGAAAACCTTGCAGGATAAAATTGTCGGGCTGGGAGGCTGCGAGGCGATTGTTTCGGCTGTTGGTGGAACTGAGAATTTTTACATATTTGAAGGCTATGAGGTGTGCGGCAAAGAGCGTGCAGACGGGATAATTATGAAAAAGGATCTGACGAAGCCTTGCAGACACTGTCAGGCTCATCAGATGGAGAAATAGGCGGCCTGCATTTTCGTACTGGAATTGATGCCGTCATTGGCGGCGGAACGGAGGCTTTTTTATGAAATCACCGCTTGCGGACAGAATACGTCCGTCCTCAATCGACGAGGTGGTAGGTCAGCGGCATATACTTGGTGAAGGCAAGCTTTTGCGGCGTATAATAGACGGAGCAAAGGAAGTGCCGAATATGATTTTTTACGGCCCAAGCGGCGTCGGAAAGACAACGGTTGCCAATATAATCGCGTCAAAGACCGGAAAAACGCTGCACAGGCTAAATGCGACTACCGCATCTGTAACCGACATAAAGGACATAATAAATTCCCTGGATGGATTTTTGGCTGCTGACGGAGTGCTTTTGTATCTTGACGAAATACAGCACTTTAATAAGAAGCAGCAGCAATCGCTGCTTGAATTTATGGAAAACGGGAAGATAACGCTGATTGCCAGTACAACGGAAAATCCGTATTTTTATGTGTATAATGCCGTGCTGTCGCGCTCGGTAGTATTTGAGTTTATGCCGCTTGACGCAGACGACATAAACACCGCCCTGCACCGCGCGGCGGATATACTTGCAAGAGAGGATTACAGCGGCTATAAGCTTGACATATCAGAGGAAGCATTTTCGCATATGGCGGCAAGCGCGTGCGGAGATGTGAGAAAGGCTCTTAATTCCCTTGAGATCAGTCTGCTTGGAGCGGCAGCGGATAAAAACGGTGTGCTTTGCGTGGATATAAATGCGGCAGAACAGGCAACACAGAAAAAGGTGATGCGATATGACCGCGACGGCGACAGTCATTATGATTTGTTAAGCGCGTTTCAGAAGTCGATACGCGGCTCTGACCCGGACGCGGCTGTATATTATCTTGCCCGTCTTTTATCGGGCGGAGATATGGAAAGCGCGATGCGGCGTATGCTGGTTACGGCGGCAGAGGATATAGGACTTGCCTATCCGCAGGCTATTGCAATAACAAAGGCATGCTGCGATGCAGCGCTTCAGCTTGGTATGCCGGAGGCGCGCATTCCTCTTGCAGAAGCTGTTATCATGCTTGCCACAGCGCCGAAATCAAACTCTGCAATATGTGCAATAGACGCAGCTATGGCAGATATTGAAAAGTGCGACACCGGCGAAATACCGAAAACGCTTAAGGATACGCACTACAGCGGAGCTGAAAAGCTCGGCAACGGGGGATATGTTTATCCGCATCCGTATCCGGGGCATTGGATAAAGCAGCAGTATCTGCCGGATAAGATCAAAGACAGAAAATATTATGAGTATTCTGATAATAAAACGGAGGTGTCCGCAAAGAATTATTGGGCGCAGATAAAGGGAGAAAAGGAGTGAGCGGATTTTGTATTGCAGAGAATGCGGTAAGGATATAGGAAATTTAAAAATCTGCCCGGCTTGCAGCTGTGACAACAGGGGTAAATCCCGCCTGACAGCCGGGCTTTTGCAGCTTTTGCTCGGTTCGCTTGGAATCGGCAGGTTTTATCTTGGCTATAAGCTGATGGGGCTTATGCAGATAGGAGCAACGCTGATCACCTGCGGAATAGCCGGAGCAATATGGGGATTTATTGATGGGGTGTTGATTTTAAACGGAACTCCGGAAAAAGATGCGGACGGAGTACCACTGTCCGCCTGAAAGGAAGATATATTCAAATGAAAGACGGTTTTATTAAGGTCTGTGCTGCAACGCCGGATATAAAAGTCGCTGACTGCATATTTAATAAGGAGTCGATTGTTGGGACAATAAAAAAAGCGGCGGCAGAGGGCGCAAAGCTTGCCTGCTGCCGGAGCTGTGCGTTACCGGCTATATTGAAGCGGCAAAGCTTGCAGTGCTTGATATTGCGGTACAAACGGCAGAGCTTGATATTATCAGCGTGATAGGCTTCCCGGCTGATGTCGGAGGCAAGCTGTACAACTGTGCTGCGGTTATATACAGGGGCGATGTGATTGCGCTGATACCGAAAACACATCTGCCTAATTACGGCGAGTTTTATGAACGGCGTCATTTTGTGCCGGCACCGGAGAAAAGCTTTTTTATTGAATTTGGAGGAAAAAGTATTCCTTTCGGAAGTAATATTCTTGTCAAGGACAGAAATCTGGCTGGATTTTGTCTGGCAGTGGAAATCTGCGAGGATTTATGGACGGCAATCCCTCCGTCGTCATATCATGCCATGGCGGGAGCAACGGTTATTGCCAATCTTTCGGCGGGCAATGAAACTATTGCTAAGCAGGAATATCGCAGGAGCCTTGTAGCAGCACCGTCGGGACGGCTGTTTGCA
>CAMFCK010000106.1 GCA_945948775.1 uncultured Clostridia bacterium | reverse complement strand
ATCATTCTGCGCAGACAGCTGTTGCAGGCAACTCCTCCTGCAAGAGCAACGGTTTGCGTATTCTCACGCAGAGCAGCCTCTATTGTATGCGTGCACAATGCTTCGCATACAGCATTCTGAAAGCTTGCCGCAATATCAGCTTTTGAAAGCGTTTCACCGCGCTGCTCAGCCTTGTGCAGATAGTTTATAACTGCGGTTTTAACGCCGGAAAAGCTGAAATCAAGAGAGTCGCTTGCCATGCGCACACGCGGGAACTCCACGGCGTGCGGATTTCCCTCTGAAGCAAGCTTGTCTATGAGAGGGCCGCCGGGATAACCAAGCCCGAGAACACGCGCTATTTTATCAAAAGCTTCTCCTGCCGCATCATCCCGCGTCCGGGCAAGAACCTCAAAATGCGTATAGTCACAAACCTTTACAATATGGCTGTGACCGCCGGAAGCAACAAGACATACATACGGAGGCATAACGTCAGGATGCGCAATAGAATTTGCTGTTATATGTCCCCTTATATGATGCACAGGAACAAGAGGCTTCGACAGCGCATAAGCAAGAGCTTTTGCATATGAAACACCGACTAAAAGCGCGCCTACAAGCCCAGGTCCGCAGGTTACAGCAATTGCGGACAAATCGGAAAAGCATACGCCGGCATCGGCAAGAGCGGCGTCTACAACAGGAGAAATATTCTCTATATGTCTTCGTGAGGCGATTTCCGGCACAACGCCGCCGTATTTTTTGTGTAATTCAATCTGTGAGTTTATAACATTTGAAAGAACCCTGCGCCCATCGGCAACAACAGCTGCGGCGGTTTCATCGCAGGAGCTTTCTATTCCTAAAATCAGTGTTTCCATTACTCTTCTCCTAACATAAGAGTCATTATAACTGCATTTTCTGTGGGTGAGTGATAATAATCACGCCGTTCGCCTATTGGCTTAAAGCCGAAGCTTTCGTAAAGCAAACGCGCGGCGCTGTTGCTTTTTCGTACCTCAAGAGTGAGAAGTACAAGCGACTGGGAGCGCGCTGCATGAATTATGCGTGTGAGCAGCTCTGTTGCGATTCCCTGCCTGCGGTATTCGGGAGCAACAGCAATATTAGTTATATGTCCCTCGTCTATAACGCGCCAGCAGCCTATATACGCGATAATGGTCTGCTCTGCTTCTGCAACAAGATAATATGCCAGTCTGTTTTCAGCTTCCTCGGCAAAGCTCTGCTCAGACCAGGGAACAGCAAAGCACCGCTTATCCAGATCAGAGAGCTGTTTTATGTCCCCAAAGCTCATAGGACGAATGATATAGTCAATCATTTTGTTCTGTCTCAATTCTGTCGGCGCATTTTTCTAAAAGCTCATAGATACGCGCAGCGCACTCTTCATATTCTGCAATATCGCCGCCGAAGGGATCGGGAATATCCGTGTCCTCACCGGCATATTCGGACAGAGTGTAGGTTTTACCCGGTGCAGACTGCTCAAGCACCATTTTGTGCGCAGCAGTCATGGTAAGAATGAGATCGCTTTTTTCAATAAGCTCGGTGTTTATGACCTGCGCATGATGTCCGAGCAAATCAACGCCGTATTTCTTTGCGGCAACAACAGCTTCTGTCGTTGCTGTGTCACCTTCGTTAGCGAACAGTCCTGCCGATTCAATTCGTACATCAAGATTTCTTTCAACTGCTATCTTATTAAACAGACCGGCAGCCATTGGTGAACGGCAGGTGTTTCCGGTACAAACAAACAACACATTCATTTTATGTCCCCTCCGTCAGAGTGTATAATATTGCCGCCTGCTGCTTTGAATAAGCGATTGGATACTGCAAGTCCGTAATCATCATCACGGCAGAACTGTGCAAAAACTTTCTTTATCCCAAGTTTATCAAAGCTAAGCAGACTGTCAAACAGACGCGAAGCATAGGTTTTGTTATTTTCGCCGACATATAATACCGCCTCGGAATCAAAGGTGCAGCCGTCATATGCCATTACACCGCACATAACACCTTTTTGCTTCTCCTTTGCAAGAAGCCAGCGTATTGTATCTGCACTGCTTTTTGTGTCCCCTTCTACGACGACAACATCTGCTTCCGGGGAGTAGTGCTTGTATTTCATGCCGGGTGATTTTGGATGCTCGCAGTCTGCGACCATTTCGTAAACGTGTCTGTCAACAGATACGCTTCCGAACAAATTTGATATATCGCTTTTTGTGATACCTCCCGGACGAAGAATATTTACTGTCCCTGAGGTGAGCTCTACGATTGTGGATTCGACGCCGACGCTGCATGCTCCGCCGTCAATTATTGCGTCTATTTTTCCGTTCATATCACGGATAACATGCTCTGCACGCGTCGGACTGGGGCGACCGGAAAGGTTTGCGCTTGGCGCCGCAATAGGTACGCCGGCAGCGTTAATAAGCGAACGTGCAACCGGATGCGACGGTATCCGTACTGCAACAGTATCCAGTCCCGCAGTGACTGTATCGGGAAGCTCCGGGCGCTTTTTCAGTATAACCGTCAGCGGTCCGGGCGCGAAGCTCTCAAACAGCACATATGCTTTATCCGGTATATCCAAAGCTACGGTTTCCAACTGCGAGATGCTGCAAAGATGCACTATCAGCGGATTGTCAGCGGGTCTTCCCTTTGCGGCAAAAATTTTTGCCGCTGCACCTGAATCCAGGGCGTTTGCGCCCAGTCCGTATACTGTTTCTGTCGGAAAGCTTACAAGCCCGCCGCTTCGAATTATTTCGCCCATCTCAATTATTGCCGGATCATCGGCATCGGTTATCCTTACAATTTTAGTTTCCATTATTGATATTTCTCCAAAAGACCGTATTTCATCTCCCAAAGGCTGCGCGACAGATCTACATAGTATTTGTGCGGATTTTCAAATCGCTTTACCTCGTCCCAAAGACCGTCTACTTCCATGCGGCAGTATTCGCGCAGTACCTCAAGCGATGGCTGATCATATACAAGCTCTCCGTTTTTGAATATCTGCTTAAGCAGAGGACGAGCATAAAAATCGGTTATAGTTTTTCTCTTCCATGTATGCTCCGGATCGAAAATCTCATATGGAGCCGTATCGTCTATTTTTTCTCCGTGAAGGGTTATAATATCCGCAATTGCAGAGGAGCTTTCGCGTGAATACAGCCGATAAACCTGCTTGAAGCCGGGAGTAGTTATCTTTTCAACATTTTCGGATATCTTGATCTTTGGCAATATTTCGCCGTTTTCGTCCTCGATCGCTGAAAGCTTGTATACTCCGCCGAATACCGGCTCTGATTTTGATGTTACAAGGCGTTCGCCGACACCGAAGGAATCAATTTTTGCCCCTTGGATTATCATATCCCGGATGATATATTCGTCAAGTGAATTGGAGGCAACTATGCTGCAGTCGGGATAGCCGGCTTCATCCAGCATTTTGCGGCAGCGCTTTGAACGATAGGTTATATCGCCTGAATCTATGCGCACGCCCTTTGGACGCTTTCCAAGCGGCTTTAATACTTCGTCAAATACTCTGATAGCGTTTGGTATGCCTGATTTAAGCACATTGTAGGTATCGACAAGCAGTGTGCAGCCGTCGGGATATGCGGAGGCGTACGCCTTGAATGCTTCATATTCACTGTCAAAAAGCTGCACCCAGCTGTGCGCCATTGTGCCTAAAGCAGGAACGCCGTAGTCTCTGTCGGCAAGAGCGCAGGCGGTACCTGCGCATCCGCCGATATACGCAGCTCTCGCGCCGAGTATTGCGGCATTATAGCCCTGTGCGCGGCGTGAACCGAACTCCATTACCGGCCGCCCCTGTGCAGCGCGGACGATTCTGTTGGTTTTGGTTGCGATAAGGCTTTGATGATTTATGGTAAGCAGTATCATAGTTTCTATGAACTGCGCCTGTACTACCGGCCCGCGCACAACAACAATCGGCTCATGGGGGAATATAGGAGTACCCTCGGGTATCGCCCATACATCGCAGCAGAATTTGAAATTTTTAAGATAATCAAGATATTCTTCTGAAAAAATACCCTTGCTGCGCAGATATTCTATGTCATTGTCGGAAAAGGATAGATTTTTCAGATAATCAATAAGCTGCTCCACGCCGGCCATGATTGCAAATCCGCCGTCATCAGGTATTTTGCGGAAAAACATATCAAAATAGGCTATTTTATCGCGGTAGCCTTTGTTAAAGAATCCGTTCGCCATTGTGAACTCATAAAAATCAGTAAGAAGAGTGTAGTTATTTTTATCCATAATATTGTCCTTTCCTTTCTGCACGCCGTTAGGGCTTGTCCTATAAGAACCAAATTGAAAAAATCGTTCACATGACCGCTTTTTAAGTAACGGTAAGCGGAGATCTGAACGATTTATATATTACAGCGCATTTACAAAACAAACATATTATTACGCGACAAGACCGCACTAATAAAAGCCCTGCAAAATATTACATGGCAAAACAAAAGTTATTATACAATCCGGACGTTCTGCAGTTTAATAAGAACTGCCGCCGCGGCGGTAACCGCCTGAGCGTTTTGAATCGTTTGAACGTTTCAGCGCCTGCATTTTTTCATCAGC
>CAMFCK010000105.1 GCA_945948775.1 uncultured Clostridia bacterium | reverse complement strand
CGAATATGAAAAAATCAATATGCGGAGCTGACTGCGATAATTGCGGTTACGGAAAAAACAACGGATGCAGAGGCTGTGCGGAATCAAAGGGCTGTCCCTTCGGTAAAAAATGCTTTATAGCTGAATACATAAGTACAGGCGGAATTGACAGCTACAATTTATTTAAAGAGAAATTGATCGAAGAGTTTAACTCGCTTGATATTCCCGGTATGCCGGAAATTAAAGAGCTGTTTGCATTAAACGGTGCGTTTGTGAATCTGGCATATCCAATGCCGAGCGGAAAAACTGTAAAGCTGCTTGACGATAAGGAGGTATATCTGTGCAATCAGGTTGAATGTGAATTTAATGACGGCGAACTGATCAAATGCTATGGATTGGCTGCCGGAATGGATTTTCTGCTGGTTAGCGAATATGGTGAAAATTGTACAGATCCGGAAATTATTGTTTTTAAAAAGAGATAAAGAAATTGAATAGGAAGATTAAAATAATGAATAAACGATTATATAAATCCAACGACAACATAATGATTAACGGCGTTTGCGGCGGGATCGCAGAATATTTAGATATGGACCCGACGCTGATACGTTTGGGCTGGGTGCTGTTTTGCGCGCTCGGCGGCAGCGGCATCATTGCGTATATTATAGCGGCAATTATTATTCCGAGAAATCCCCGGTAGATGAAAAGATGAAGCATTTACCTAATTTGATTACACTTAGCAGGATTATATCGGCACTTATGCTGCTGCCGGTATGCGCTTTTTCAGAGGCGTTCTTTGTGATTTATACCTATTGCGGAGTTTCGGATATACTGGACGGCACTTTGGCGAGGACTATGCATTGCAGCAATGAGAGCGGAGCAAGATTGGACAGTATTGCGGACATAATTTTTTATGCCGTTACAGCGTTTAAAGTTTACCCTGCGCTGTGCAGTTCATTAACGCCTTTGATCTGGTGCATCATTGCTGCTGCGGCGCTGCTCAGAATAATTTCCTATTCTGCAGCTGCTATAAAATACCGCCGTTTTGCTTCGTTGCACACATATATGAATAAACTGACAGGATTTTTAGTTTTTACGGTTCCCTATGTCATATTTTTGCCCTTTGCCCAATTGCTCTGCCTGATAATCAGCACTGTGGCTGTGATTGCTGCTGCGGAGGAACTTATTATACATATAAGTGCGGGTGAATATAATGCAGATGCAAAAACATTGTTTATGCTAAAGGAGAAGGATAAATGACAGATATTCCGCTTTTGATAAAAGTTTTTTACGATAAACCTGCGATGCATTGAAAACGCTTTACGGGAGGAGGTTGAAGAACTATGAGCAAATACCGTCCGTTGTGGGAATATATCAAACAAAACAGCGCACAGCGGCTTACATTTTCCCAAATACAGACTATCCTCGGATTTCAGATAGACCATTCTTTTTTAAATTATAAAAAAGAGCTTGAGGAATACGGGTATATTGCCGGGTGTAAAGAAAAAGTCCTTTGTCCTTCCTTTTAACGGTGGAGAAGTGTGGTTTGAGCATCTGGACGGAATGTATCAATATACGGAATTGGTTTTGGAAAAGCTCAAAAGTGACAGCCGAATATTTCTTTTGCCGTCAAAGCCGGCGCATATTGCGTATGTTTTGGATGAAAAACTAATTGCGGCAAATATAATTGGTGAGATCGTGCGTCTGTTACTCTGCGACAGAAAGCAATTTTTGCGGATATGCTTTATAGGTACTGACGCAAAAAGTAAAAGGCTTATAAGACATGCACTTTCCGACAAGAATGTTTTTACCTTTGCGTTTATAAACGATACAGAAAAAGCAAAGGAATGGCTGGTTTCGTCATAAACATGATAAACTTGAAGAGATAGAGAAAACTTATGGAGGGCAAAAAATGACCAAGAAAATTATCGGAATTATTGCGAGTATTATCGGGATAGGTGTCGCTATATATTTAAGTTATCTTCACGGGACAACTTATGATAATAACCAAGGCTTGATTGCTTGTGCATGTTTTGTTGGTTTTTGTTCGGCATATTTTCTGATACTAAATATATTGAAAAAATAATTTGAAGAAATCAAAAGAATAATTATTTTAAAATTATTTGTAATAACCGTAAGATATATTCTCTGATTTTATGCTATGAAAAAACCTCATCGCCCGACGTCCCCTTGTACACCTTCCGTCAAGGTAAAACGCGGTAAAAACCGCATTTGGTTTCAGTTTTTTCATTCTGCATCTATATTCTATCACCCCATACAAGGACATTGCATAACGCAACGCCCTCGTATGGCGTTCAACGCTCCTATCAGTAAAAGGTTGATACCTGCGAGCCGCTGTTCCAATAATATTTTGTTGTACGTGTATCAACATGCACAAACGTGCTGTAAAGTCCGATGCCCTTTGCACCGAGGGATTCTGCGTAGCGCGCAATCTCGCGTGGAGCAACTCCGCTGATTGAAATATCCGCTGCCATACCCTTTGTGTGTAATGAATTGGCAGAGCCGCCTACCTTGGTATTATATGAGGCGGTGCGGTAGCCGGAGGTGATTTGTACTTTTTTGCCGAAGTGGTTCTGAATGTCCTGCAGGAGCGCGGCAAGCTTGTTATCGATAAGAATCGTATCGCTGCCGTCCTTGCATGCAAATTCGGAAATCCTAAAGCCGTACAGCGTTTTGCTGCCGTCCCATGCCAACGAGTATGTATTCACGCTTGTATTTGTGGAGGCATATGCAGAACGTCTGCCTGATACTGAATTAAGCTTGTCAAGCGTGCGGTATCCGGCAAGACCGTCTGCTGTAAGCCTGTTCGCTGACTGGAATTTTTTGACTGCTGCGGTTGTCTGTGCACCGTAAACTCCGTCGGCTGCGCCCGGATTATAACCAAGCGAGGAAAGTGTGGTTTGCAGATTCAGAACAATTGACTTAATAGCGGTCTGTGTTTTGCTTCCGACAATTCCGTCCGACGTCAGATTGTTTGCAGATTGAAATACGCATACGGCACTTTCTGTAGCAGCACCGTATATTCCGTCTGTGACAAGCTTAGCATAGCCAAGCCCGTTTAAATTCATCTGCAGCCGCACGACCTCGCTGCCGGAAGAGCCGATTTTGAGATTTTCTGCTGACGCTGATACTGCTGCGGTAAGCGCAAGTACGATCGTACAGATGGCGGCTATCATCCCTTTTAACATGAAAATACTTCCTTTCCGTTTGTATTCAGACTGTGTCTGTATGTGGGGTAGTATAGCGTATTTTGTTCCGTAAAGTCAACCTGTAATTTATGGAAGTAAGGCAAAATATTATTAACTGTGCCATAATAATGCACATCAGGCAGTATGCGCCTGCTTTTACAGAGTCTTTTTCCGTCTTTTTGTTCATATAATTTCCTATAGGGAATAAAGATGGGAGATGTTATTCATGTATGTAATAATCAATAAGAAAAGATGTATGCTGATGTGTATTCCTGTCCTTGCAGCAGGACTGATTATAGGCAGTCTTTTAAGTATTATTCCGGGTGAAAAAACCTTTGGCTATGGCAGCGGTAAGATATTGAAGGTTGTTATAGATGCAGGACACGGAGGCCCGGATGGAGGGGCGGTTGGCATAAACGATACCGTTGAGGCGGAAATCAATCTTGAAATAGCAAAAAAGCTGGAAACGGTACTTAACGGCAAAGGTATTGATACGGTAATGACGCGCACGGATAATGAGGGACTGCGTGCACAGAATTCTGACGGCTGGAGAAAAACAGAGGATATGCGAATGCGCCTTCAGATGATAAAAAAGTCTGATGCCGATTTTTTTATATCAATACATATGAATCACTTCCGGCAGAGCAGTGTGCACGGTCTAAGGCTTTTTTATGCAAGCAACCATGAGGAGATAAAGCCGCTTGCCGAGAATATGCAGAAAAAAATGAGTGAGATAACAGGAGCAAAGGTAAGCACTGTCAGCGCAGCGGATAAAAGACTGTTTCTGATGAAATCACCGCCTATGCCGGCAATACTGGCAGAATGCGGCTTTCTGTCAAACGCCGCAGAGGAGAAAAATCTTGCCGACGAGGAATATCAGGCAAAGCTTGCATGGGCAATTGCCGAGGCAGTAGAGGCACATTTTATGGGAGATGAGCAGCCATCGTCTGAGAGTTAAAAAATATTGACCTTTCATCAAAGATATGATATACTGTATCGGAAGGGATGTGCTGAACAGATGTGTCTTTCCGAAGAAATAATGAAGGTAAAATTAGAGGAGCTTTGGCCTGTAATGAGCGAGCAGATTGAAACCGGCGGCTCAGTACGTTTCGGCCCGAAGGGAATAAGTATGCTGCCTATGCTGCGCCAGGAATCAGACACGGTAGTTATTTCCAAGGCGCCGGATAGGCTAAAAAAATACGATCTGCCTCTTTACCGCAGACCGGACGGACATTTTGTGCTGCACCGTGTTGTCGATGTTAAGCCCGGCGGATATACAATGTGCGGAGATAATCAGATTGTACGCGAATACGGCGTACCGCATGAGTGGATATTGGCGATTGTTACCGGGTTTTATCGGGGAGA
>CAMFCK010000104.1 GCA_945948775.1 uncultured Clostridia bacterium | reverse complement strand
CTTTTTTTTCTATTTCAAAGACATAAGTTCTGTAAAGGAAGTATTTATGGAAAAAATTATACTGGCATCGGCATCGCCGAGAAGAAAAGAAATACTCGAGGCTGTGGGAATACCGTTTGAGGTGGTACGCTCCGACGCAGATGAGAGCAGTATAAGCTTCGGGTGCGCAGCGCAGGTATATGTGCAGGAGCTTGCGCTTTTGAAAGCGACTGCGGCGGCAAAAAAGCTGATAGACAAAAAAAGAAAGAATATGCTGGTGGTTGCCGCAGATACCATTGTTGTGTCGGACGGCAATATAATGGGAAAGCCCTCTGATGAGGCGGAGGCAGCTGCGATGCTTGGGCAGCTTTCCGGTAAAACGCATGAGGTAATTACCGGTATTTGCGTATTCCGGCTTGACGACGCATTTTCGGTCTGCGACAGCGTGGTGACAAAGGTGCGCTTCAAGGAGCTTTCCGGCAATATGATAGATGAGTATATTGCTACGGGAGAACCGATGGATAAAGCGGGTGCATACGGAATACAGGGACGGGGCGCACTTTTGTGCGAAAGGATTGAAGGCGACTATTTCAATGTTGTCGGTCTGCCGGTGTCAAGACTGTGGGATATTCTGCATACAGAGTTCGGCTGCAATTTTTAAACTGAAAGGAAAGGCTGCTGATGGATTTGTCATTTTTGGGTATATATAGGGACATAGGCGTTGATTTGGGCACGGCTGCAACGCTGGTATGCGTTAAAGGCAAGGGGATAACCCTTTGCGAACCTTCGGTCGTTGCGATAGATAAGTATACTAAAAAGGTGCTTGCGGTAGGAAATGAAGCGAATGAAATGCTCGGCCGCACACCGGAAAATATAACCGCACTCTGCCCGGTAAGGGACGGAGTAATAGCTGATTTTGAAACTACAGCCGCTATGCTGAAGGCATATCTGCGGCGTGCGATGGGGAAAAAACCGCTTATGAAGCCGAGGGTGGCGGTGGCGGTGCCGAGCGGTATAACCGATGTTGAGCGTCGTGCCGTAACTGAGGTGGCGCTTGCCGCCGGCGCAGGAAGTGTAACTCTTATAGAGGAGCCGATGGCGGCAGGTCTGGGCGCAGGGCTGCCGGTCTGTGCAGCGCAGGGCTCAATGGTTGTAAATATCGGCGCAGGCACCTGCGAGGCAGCAGTTATATCACTGGGCGGAATTGTGTCAGCACGCAGCGTGCGCGGCGCCGGCGCGGCTTTGGACAATTCAATAATCAATTATATAAGGCATGAATACTCAATAACTATAGGCGCGAAAACTGCCGAAGAAATAAAGATTGCAATAGGCTCTGCCGGTCCGTATTCGGACGAGGGCTATTATGAGGTCAGGGGCAGGGAAAGCGCAACGGGACTTCCGAAGAATGTCAGCGTCGCAGCAAGCGAGATACGCTCGGCGATGAGCGAGACGCTGTCGGTGATAATTGACGCTGTGCTTGATACGCTTGAGAATACTCCGCCGGAGCTTGCGGCGGACGTTTTGGCAGGCGGCATAACGGTAACGGGCGGAGGAGCGCTGATACGCAATATTGATACCGTTATAGAAGCTGCTACAGGAATACGCACCGTAATTGCGGAAAATCCGATGCAATGCGTGTGTACAGGCACGGAGGCGGCGCTTTCCAATCCTGTTATAATACGCCGCTCTGAAGTGGCAAAACGAAGATAACTTTGGGAGAGATAAGCTATGTCCTTTTTTAAGAAAAAGCCGGTTCTTATATTGGGTGGTGTGATAATCTGTTCAGTACTGCTTGCGGCGGTTTCGCATTTCGGCAACGGCATGCCTGCAAAGCTTGCCGGAGCGGTCATTACGCCGGCGGAAAAGCTTTTGTCTAAAGCGGCTGCTCCTGCGGCAAGGCTTCGCGACAAGGTTATGAGCGCAGGAGATTTAAGCGGCGAGAAGGAGGAATTGAAGGCAAAGGTCAATGAGCTTCTTATCATAAACCGCAGCGTTGAGGAATATATCGAGGAAAATGAGCGGCTTCGCGAGCTTTTGCGGCTTCGTGATGAAATGACAGATAAGCAGGTGCTTGCCGCTTCGGTAATATCAGCCGATTCGGACGATTTTTCTTACACCGTGACCATTAATCGCGGCAGCGCAGACGGTATTTCGCCTGAGGACGCGGTTGTTTCTACTCTCGGAGTGGTAGGAAGAATATCCGAGCTTGGTCAGCATTGGTCAAGAGTGACAACACTTCTTTCGCCTCAGCATGCTCTTGGTGTGAAGGTATCGCGTACGGGAGATTTGGCAGTACTGGAGGGGGATTTGAAGCTTGCAAAGGATAATCAGTGCCGTCTCGGTTACATAACCGGTTCGGCGGAGCTTATAGAAGGCGACATTCTTGTGACTTCCGGTTACGGCGGAGTGTATCCGCCCGGACTTACGGTCGGCAAGGTCGTTTCGGTGCGCTTGGACAATTCCGGCACAATAGATTATGCGTCAGTTGAGCCGACAGCGGACTTTTCGTGCTTGTATGAGGTTTTGGTGATAACAGACTGGGACAGGGAAACGGTAAAAGCTGATTATGTCACAGGCAATGCTGAGGAGGAATCGTCTGAGGCTGTGTCGGAGCCTACAACCGGAGAAATAGCACCGGAGGATATTGAGAACGCACAAGGATAAACACAGGAGGAACGGCAGAATGAAAGGTATAAAAATATTTGCGGTATGCGTTATATTATTTCTGCTTGAAAGAGTATTTTTTACGCGCTTTGAAATATTTTCGCTTACTCCGTGGCTGCTGTTTTCCTTTTGCGCGGTAGCTGCTGCTGTACATGATGAAATAGGGTGGTGGACGCTGTGCGCAGGACTTTGCGGACTTGCGGGCGATCTTGCAGGAGGCGGCTGCACGGGCATAGGAATGGCGGTGTATGCGCTGGCGGCGGCAGGAATATATGTTTTTGCAGCCCGGATTTTTCATGAGAGCATTCCCTTTACGGCGGTTATAATATTTGTGTTTTGCCTGGCGGCGGAGCTGCTTTACTGCCTTTTAAATTACGGCGGAATACGTTATATAGACTGGCTTGGTGTGCTGATTTCGGTTGTTCTGCCGCTTGCGGTCATAAATACTGTATCTGCAATGCTGATGTATCCGCTTGCGGTACGGCTTTTCCGCGAAAGGAGGCGCTTATGAAAAGCGACATAAGGCTGAATATTGTCCGTGCGGTAATATTGATTATGGCGGTGCTTCTTGCGATGAGGCTTTATAAGCTTCAGATTACCGATGGAAAGGCATATTTTGAAACTTCCGCTTCAAGAGCAACTGCGGCGGTCGTTGAAAAGGCGCCGCGCGGTGATATCAAGGACAGAAACGGCAAAACTCTGGTGACAAACAGAGAGGGATATTCGCTGCTGTGGCTTAAAACTGCGGCTTCTGACGCGGAGGTTAACTCTATGCTCCAAAAGCTTGTAAAAATACTGCGCGAGTCGGATTATGAGCTTGATGACAGTCTGCCTATTTCCGGATTTCCGTACAGCTTTACCTTTACAGATGATAATGCTGACGGCTCCTGCGAGGATGAAAAAGCGGCGTGGTTTGACAGCAAAAAACGCCTTTCGCCGGATATGAGCGCACAGGAGGTAATAGAATTTTACCGCGACAAGGTTTTTAATATAACCGGGAATGTTACCGAGGAGGAGCTTCGGCATATAATAGGCATAAGGTATGACGCGGAAATGAGCGGTTTTTCCTTTTCGCAGCCATATACGCTGGCGCGCGATGTTGATATTGATGTAGTGACAAAGGTCAAGGAACGCAGCAGCGAGTTTGCAGATATTGAGGTGACATCCGATTATTTCCGCCAGTTTGAGTACGGGAGCCTTGCGGCGCACACCCTGGGCAGAATCGGGCGTATATATAAGGAAGAATATGAGCAGTTAAGGGACAAGGGCTACAATCTTAATGATATGGTAGGAAAGCAGGGTATTGAAAAGCTTTGCGAGGAGGATTTGCGCGGAGTTGATGGCAGAAGAATACTCGGCTCTGCCGGAAGCGGCGAGCTGCTTGACTTTAATGACGAGCAAGCAGCTGCCGGAAATTATGTGGTGCTTACGCTTGACGCTGATTTGCAGATGACAGCGGAAACATCGCTCAAGAAAACGATAAATTCAATCGCGCAGGCAGGCGCCGGCGCAGGAGCGCAGAAGGGCGGCGATGCGAATGCCGGAGCGGTAGTTGTACTGGATGTGAAAAATTCCGATGTGCTTGCGCTTGCAAGCTATCCGACATATAACCCCGAAACCTATAACGAAATGTATTCTGAACTGGTTCAGGACAAAAACAATCCGCTTTGGAACAGAGCTATCAGCGGAACCTATTCGCCCGGATCTACCTTCAAGCCGCTTACTGCTGTTGCCGCGCTTGAAACCGGTGCAGTCACTGTGAGTGAGCAGCTTCTTTGCGACGGTGTGTATAAGTATTTCGGCGATTATCAGCCGAAATGCTGGATTTATCTTGACTACCACCTTACACACGGATGGGAAAACGTGACTCAGGCTATCGAGGATTCCTGCAATCTGTACTTTTATGAAGCG
>CAMFCK010000103.1 GCA_945948775.1 uncultured Clostridia bacterium | reverse complement strand
GGTTTATACCCAGACATCAAGCGGCGGCTCATCATCCAATAACATGATGGGCGGTGGCGCGCCCGGCGGCATGGGCGGAATGGGCGGCGCAGCCGGCGGAATGGGTGGAATGGGCGGCGGTGTGCCCGGCGGCAGCCGCAACGGATGATACGCCTTTTAACCATGCGGAGAGGAATGAAAGCACATGATCAGACTTGAGGGCATAACCAAAGTATATAAAATGGGCGACAACGAGGTTCGGGCTCTTGACGGAGTGGATTTGCATATCAGGCAGCATGAGTTTGTATCGGTAATAGGTCCGTCAGGCTCGGGTAAGTCTACTCTGATGAATATGATAGGCTGTCTTGATGTACCGACATCGGGAAGATACTGGATAGACGGCATCGAAGGCAGCAAAATGCGAGATAATCAGCTTGCGGATCTGCGTAACAGAAAGCTCGGATTTATATTTCAGCAGTATAATCTGCTGATGAAACTGAGCGCGCTTGAAAATGTAGAGCTGCCGCTGATTTACCGCGGAATCAGCGCCTCAAAGCGGCGTGCTATGGCGGAGGAAGCGCTTGAGAGGGTAGGACTTAAGGATAAAATGCATCACCGCCCTACTGAGCTTTCAGGCGGACAGCAGCAGAGGGTATCAATAGCAAGAGCACGTACAAGCCATTCCGCGCTGATACTTGCCGACGAGCCCACCGGAGCGCTTGATTCAAAGTCAGGAGTAGAAATAATGCAGATGCTCCATGAGCTGCATGAGGAGGGCAATACTATAGTAATCATTACTCATGACCTGGGCATAGCAAAGCAGGCGGAGCGTATTGTGACGATTCGCGACGGCAAAATAACAAGCGACATCGATAATCGCGGCGATATGGCGGATGCCGGGAACGTGAATGCCAATGCAAAGAAAGCGGATCTCGATGCAGACCTTAAAGCAGGGGGTGATGCATAATGGGCTTAGGAAAGCTTGTTCAGTCATTTAAAATGTCGATGAAAAGCATCATGGGAAACAAAGGGCGTTCGGCACTGACAATGCTGGGAATTATTATTGGTGTTGCGTCGGTTATCATTCTTACCGGAATAGGCGGCGGAGCGACAAAGTCGATAAGCGACTCGATGGCTGAAATGGGAACAAAGCTTATAACAGTAAATATGAGCCGCGGACGGGGCAGCACCCGAACGATTGACATTGAGGATATGCAGGATTTTGCCGAGGAGAATACGGAGCTTGTATCGGGAATGTCGCCGTATATGAGCTCTAACGTAACCGCAAAATGCGGCAATGAGAATTTTGCTACCTCGCTTGACGCGTGCGACAGCAGCTACAATTCAATACGCGAAAGCTCTACCAAGCTGGAAAGCGGACGGTTTATATCCGACGCCGACATAAGCAACCGTTCATATAACTGCATTGTGGGCAGCTATATCAAACAGGAGCTTTTCGGAGGTCTTGACCCTACGGGCGAAACGATAAAATTAAACGGAAGAAAATTCACTATTGTTGGAGTATATGAGGAAACAGACGATTCTACAGAAGAATCCTCCGATAATAAGGTTACGATACCGTATACCACAGCAATACGCTTTTTGAAACAAGCGAATATTTCCACATATTACTTTATTGCGGCAAGTGAGGAAGGAGTTGAGCAGGCGGTTAATGCAATTTCGGCATTTATAACCAAAAAGCTCGGCACCGATGAGGGCTTTCGCGTATCCTCTGTTGCAGAAATGCTTGATACGCTCAATGAAATGACCGGAACAATGACCACAATGCTTGCAGGTATCGCGGCAATTTCGCTGATAGTCGGCGGTATCGGAATTATGAATATTATGACGGTAACCGTCAGCGAGCGTACGCGTGAAATCGGTATAAGAAAGGCAATCGGAGCAAGAACGACAGATATTCTGATGCAGTTTCTGATAGAATCTGTCATGCTGAGCGCTATGGGCGGAATAGTCGGGATAGTGTTTGGAATTGCCGCCTGCGGCGGAGTCGGAAAGCTAATATCTATGGATACAGTGATACAGACGGATATGGTTATTATGAGCTTTGCTTTTTCCATTTTTGTTGGTGTATTCTTCGGTATAACGCCGGCACGGCGTGCTGCGAAACTGAATCCTATAGAAGCTTTGCGCTCAGAATAAATGGAAAGGAAGGGGCAGAAAATGCACAGTATAAAAAAACTGTTATCTATTGTACTTGCGATTGTGTCGGCAGCGATGCTTATGCCGTCGGCAATGGCATACACGGACATACAGGAAAGCGACTATTGCTATGAGGCGGCTGTACGTCTTGGGGATCTGGGTATTATATCAGGATATGATGACGGGAGCTTTCACCCGAACGATACAATTACGCGCGCAGAGTATGCGAGAATTATAGTAAGCGCCATGGACAAGGAAACCGACGCAAAATCGACCGGAATGATCTCATCGTTTATGGACGTGCCGGACGGCCTGTGGTCGGCACCGTATATCAATTATGTTTCATCACAGAACATAGTGGCAGGATATTCTGACGGAAGCTTTCAGCCGGATAAGACTATAAGCTTTGCAGAAAGCCTTACAATACTTTTAAGAGTATTGGGCTATACGGAGGCTTCGGTAGGCTATTTCTGGCCTAATAATTATGTTGACGCAGCAAATTCGCTGGGTATCAGCAGCGATATGAGCTACGGAGTAAATCAGCCGATAACGCGAGGCGATGCGGTCATGATGATAGACCACGCTCTGTTTGCCGATCTTTGCGGCGAAAAGGATAAGACGCTTCTGGAGAATAATGGCTATACGATATTAGAGGATATGATAGTGCTGGAATACGGCACTCAGAACTCGAAGAATGAGGTGCGTTTTTCCGACTCGAAAACCTATACCTCCAAGATGAGCAATGCTGTAACCGTAGGTCAGTTTTTCGATTACGCTGTTTTAGATAAAAATGGTTATCTTGTTGCAGTAAAAACAGACGGCGGCACATCTATGGCGGAGCAGACAGCCGTATATGTTACAAGCGTGACAGATAATACTATAAGCTATATTTCAAACGGCGTTACCGGCAGTATTCGCCTTGATAATAACTATAATTTCTATCTTAACGGCGCAAAGACAACCTTCTCGACGGTAAAATCGTCAATCAGGGCGGGAACCGATATAACCTTCTACAGCCATGACAATGAAAATTTTGCAATCATAGGCGATGACGATGATGTTGCGCCGGTAATAGCGAAGCGGAATTATACCGATAGTGATACGAATCTTGAGGGTATAACGATAAATCATACAGGACTTACCGTATACCGTGCAGGCAAGTCGGCAAGCCTGTCGGATATTCAGATTAACGATGTTGTCTATTATAACACCAAAACGAATGTTATGGACGTATATAATAAAAAGGTGACCGGCATCTATTATGACGCACAGCCGTCAAAGGCATATGTCCAGACCGTGACGGTCGGAGGCAATTCCTATACGATAGGCTATGAAGCTGCCGCAAATTCGCTTAATGCAAGCGCAGGAAGCTTCCAGATAGGAGAGCGGGTAACTCTGCTGCTCGGTAAGGACGATAAAGCGGTGTTTGCAATAGAGCTTTCCGAAACTACCGTTGACGATTATTGCGTTGTTCTTTCAACGGGTACGCAGCTTGCCTCTACGGGCGCAAACGAAGGCTCAAGCGAACAGTACGCAGACGTGTTCATGTCGGACGGCAGCACGGCGAGACTTGTGACAGATAAGGACTATAATACATGTATCGGTTATCTTGCACGCATAAGCTATGAAAACGGTACAGCCAAGCTTACACGACAGAGTACGACTGCGACAGGGTATGGCGCGCTTGATAAGACTAACCGCACCCTGAACGGAAGGACTATATTGAAGGACGCAAGAATTATTCAGCGTACAGCGGTTGAGTCGGAGGAATACGCAGAGTGTGAAATGCTTGATCTGGATACAATGACTGCAACAGCAATAACCTCGGAGCAGCTTTTGAATATTGTAAGCGTAAACAGCTTCGGCGATATATCGCTGCTGTATGTGACAAATGTGGAAGCTACGGAGAATTTCGGTGTGATCTACGGAACGAATAAAACCGCTGATGAGTCGGTGAACGGATATAAGATATATACCATCGACGGAGGCACTACCTATTCGTCAAACTTTACCGTTGCAGGACTTTCGACAGGTATGCCGGTAAAATTCACGCTTTCCGGCTCAAGCCTTGATAAGCTTGAAAAGCTGTATCAGATAAAGACCGCCGGCTCGGTGCAGGCGGTAGATGAAAGCAGAATTATGGTAAGCGATAATATTTACAAGCTTTCACCAACGGTGCTGGCGGTTGTTGTCAATGACACATCAAGCTACAGGATAATGAGCCTTGATGAGCTTGCAGCCTCAAAGGATATTATAAATGTTACGCTTTATTCCGATACATCTGCATCTTCTGCTTCTGTGATAAGGGTAATAACAGTTAAGACAAAATAAATTACAGCCCCTGCGGAGATCCCGGAGGGGCTGCGTCTATATAATGTCTACTGAACAAATGGTTTTGCTAAACCATTTGTGTGAAATTTACAA
>CAMFCK010000102.1 GCA_945948775.1 uncultured Clostridia bacterium | reverse complement strand
ACAATCGATGCTGACTCTAAATATAAGCAATGGATGTCAGCAGGTGAGTTCCTTGCAATTGCTTCAAATATACCCGATGAGAAAAAGGAAAAGGTTATGGAGGTCTATAAGTGGTTCCATGACGAAAAGATAATAGCAAAGCTGTATCAGGAAGGAAAAATAATACCTGTTGACGATGATATTATTGAGAAAACTCCGCTTGAAAATCCGTCGAAGGGCTGGCAGGAATTCTGCTCATTTGTAAAAGACTCTGTTGCACTTCCGCCGATGCCGCCTATCACGCTTGAGGGCGACAACTACGTGAAGCTTGGCATGAGCATTTGGCTTGGGGATATTGAACCGCAGGCAGCTATGGAGGATTTGGAAAAGCGTTCCAACGAAGCCCTTCAAAAAGAGGTGGAAAAAGGAAATATTGATTTTGATGCATATAAGTGGGACGGAATTGACATTTTGGCGGAATAATGAGGTTAATAATGAACTTGCTGAAAAATTATAAGAAGGGACAGTCGGCATGGTGTTATCTGCTGATAGCACCAATGCTGATTGGCTTCTGCGTATTCACGATTTACCCGATTTGCTGGGCACTGCGTTATTCATTTTATGAATATAACGGTATAGATGCGACCTTTATCGGGCTTGATAACTTTGTCAGACTATTTACAAGGGATCCGGGCTATTGGGAGGCACTTGTCAATACCTTCCTTCTTACCTTCGGAAAGCTGCTGATTGAACTGCCTCTGGCGCTTCTTTTGGCGGTTCTGCTTAATAATTCCCTCAAGGGAAACGGAATTTTCCGGACAATATTCTTTATGCCGAATATCATTAGTACGGCGATTATGGGGCTGATATTTTTCTTTATTTTCGATACGGCAAACGGATTTGTAAACAATGTCCTTCTTGAATGGGGAATAATTAATGTACCTATTAACTGGTTCGGAGAAAAGTGGACGGCAATGGCGGTGATCGCAATGGTGTCAATCTGGCAGGGATTTGGTATAAATATGCTGTTCTTCCTGTCGGGAATACAGGGAATACCGAAGGATTTATATGAATGCGCTTCGCTGGACGGAGCAAATAAATGGCAGACCTTTATCCATATTACCATTCCGATGCTTGCACCGGTAATGCAGGTTGTTTTAATGCTTGCCATGATTGGTACAATGCAGACGACCGATCTGGTGCTAGTATTGACCAACGGACAGCCGGCAGGAAAAACCGAAGTAATAATGACCTATATATTTAAGTATTTCTTTAATTACGGTGGAGGAAATTCAATACCGCAGTATGGTTACGCAACCGCCGGAAGCATAGTTTTGGCAGTAATACTTGGCATATTTACCGCAATATACCTGAAGATAACCAAAAAAGGTACACAGATTTATTAGGAGGCGTCATACTTGAGAATATTTAAAAAAGGGATACTCTACATTTTTCTCATAGCGCTTGTGTTTATCACGCTGCTGCCTGTAATGTATGCGCTTTTCGGCTCCTTTAAGAGCAATCAGGAGCTGCTTGTATCGGGCGCAAAGCTCCTGCCTGAGAGCTTCTCTATTGATAATTACATAACGGCATGGAAGATGGCGGATTTTAAAACCTACACGTTTAATAGTCTGTATCTGACATTTTTCTCTGTAACGGGCGTGGTATGTTCGTCTGCAATGGCGGGATATGCTTTTTCAAGAGGACAGTTTCCGGGGAAAAATATAATATTTACACTTTTTGTATCAACAATGTTCATATGTCTCGGTACGATAACGCTTTATCCTAAGCTCCAGATTGCAAGACTCCTGCATATCAACAAATCGCTGTGGGGCATCATTATAATGAATGTATTCAGCGTAGGCGCTACAAATTTGTTTTTGGTACGAAGCTTTGTAAATTCAATTCCGCGTGAGATAGACGAAGCAGCGACAATTGACGGATGCAGCTTCGGCAGGGTATTTGCTTCAATCATACTGCCGCTTTTAAAGCCTATTCTTGCGACAATTGCGATTATCTCGTTTAAAACTGTGTGGAACGATTATCTTCTGCCAATGGTATTTACTATTTCAACACCGTCGAAAGCGCCGCTTGTCGTTGGAGTGGTATCCCTGAAAAACACAGGTGAAGCAGCAACGTCATGGAATCTTATGCTTGCCGGAACTATGATTTCAATTATACCTATGATGGTTTTATATTTGTGTTTGAACCGTTACTTTGTTGAGGGAATGACAAGCGGAGCGGTAAAGGGCTGAAAGGAAGGATATTACAGTGAAAAAAATTTTTACAAGATATGAGGGAAATCCGATTTTAACAAAAGACGACTTTCCCGCCGACGCGGCAAGCGTCTTAAATCCGGGTGCGATAAAAATAAACGGTGAATATATTCTGCTTTGCGACGTTACGCTGTCAAAGCGGCATATAGTTTTGTGGACGGCAAGAAGCAAGGACGGAATACATTTTGTTCCGGACAAAGAGCCGGTCAGACTGGAGTCACATCCGGATCATCCCAATGAGATCTGTGTGTATGATCCGAGAATTGTAGAGCTTGAGGGAAATTATTATATAACCCACACTTCAAATTCACCGGTAGGCGACAGAATAAGTCTTTTAAAGACAAAGAATTTTATAGAGTTTGAAAGAGTGTCGGTATCGAGCGAGCTCAATAACAGAAACTGCTCTCTTTTCCCTGAGAAAATCAACGGGTATTATTGCAGATTTGGCAGAGATGACAAGGATTTATGGATAGAATATTCACCTGATCTGCATTTCTGGGGAAATCAGCGTTTGGTAATGCAGACAAGGGATACCTACTGGGACGCATATAAGATTGGAGCCGGAGCGCCTCCGATAAAGACAGATAAGGGCTGGCTTGAGCTGTATCACGGTGTGTATGATACCTGCAACGGATACATATATAATCTCGGAGTCGTTATGCTTGATTTAAACGATCCGTCCAAGGTTCTTGCCAGATGTGAAAATCCGGTGTTCTATCCGGAGGAACAGTATGAGTGGATAGGCAGAGTGCCGGGCGTAGTATTCTCATGCAATGCCATTGTTGAGGACGACGGTACGGTAAAAATTTATTACGGCGCGGCGGACCAGTGTATAGGTATGGCGGAAGCGAAGCTTGAGGATTTGATTGATGCATGCTATAGCTGCTAAGGAGATGATGTCTTGAAAAGAATATTGCTTTTATGGCTTGCGCTGTCTGTATTTTGTGGCATAGTGCCTGTGTCGGCTCAGGAAAACTGTCAGATTATCGGATTTAGTGTAACATCTGAAAGTCTGGTAAAAACCGGTCTGCATATGGCGGATAAGCTTACCGACGGCAGTGAGGAGACCTTCGCGCTGGTAAAAAACGCAAAAAATGCCGTTTTAAATATTGCGTTCGATGCAGAGGCGGAGGTTGAAGCGGTGCGTATAGCTGTTTCAAGCTTTCCGGCATGGCAGAAGATAAAAAAACTGAATATAGCTTCCGGAGAAAAAACTGTTTCCGTTTCGGTGCCGGAGCTTGAATACGGAACAAAGTGGGTGGAAGCAAAAACCGATTTTTCAGGGATTACCGAATTAAATATTGAAATTGCCGAGGTGTATCCTTCATCTGCCGGTGCTGCAGCGGTTGCCGAAATTGAGATTTTGGGTACAGTTGTAAAAAACAGTGAGGAAGAGGCTCAGCCCAGAGAACTGATTATAACAAATGATTTTACCATTAAGGCAAGCAGCGGAGCTATGGGTGGCTGGGAATATGCTCCGGCAAGAGCATTTGACAAGAACAGTACAACTGTCGGTGGTCTTGCAAATATAGCCACAGGATATATACTGTTTCAGTTCAATAAGCCGACCGACCTTAGCAGAGTAAGCTTTGCGTATCAGGTGAATAATGACTGGGCGGTATCAAAAACAATGCGGTTTTATGTGTATAATGAGCAAACAAAATACCGCCAAAAGCTGACCAATCCCGAACCGCTTACAGACGGTGTGGAATATGAGCTTAAAAATACGTCCGAATGGCAGAGCATTGTTTTAAACGGCGATATATATAAAGGGATAACGCATCTTCTGATTCGTTTCACATCAGGCTATATCAGCACAACAAAGGCAACCTGGGGCGGCTGGAAGGAAATGCAGCTTGACGGAATACCGCTTGAGCAAAAACCTCTGACAAATGAGATTATAGCTACAACCCTGCGGTCAAATACCGATATATTGTTTGAAATGGGTATTGTCGATGCGGATTCGCCGGAGGAGTTTATGGATAAAACTCCGACAAGGCTGGAGATGGCAAAAGCAATATTAAAATTAAACGGAGAGTATGATAAGGCGGTAAATTATGTCGGAACATTCAATTTCTCTGACGCAAATGCGGAAAACTATAATGTGTTATCCTACATATACGCCTATAAATGCTTTGGGATAGAGGGCGACGGAAACAATAATTTCATGCCGTATGAGCCTGTAACTGCCCGTGCGTGCTATAAAATACTTCTGAGTATGCTCGGATATGAATGCGGAAAGGACTTTACATGGGATACACAGCAGGATTTATTATACAGACTCGGAATAGGCGATATGCTGAATCAGACCGAATTTACGGG
>CAMFCK010000101.1 GCA_945948775.1 uncultured Clostridia bacterium | reverse complement strand
GTCTTATTATGCGCCAAAACCAGCGTAGGCTGGTTTACCGCGGCGATAATATTTGCCATGGTAAAGGTTTTGCCCGAACCGGTAACCCCCATCAGCGTCTGATATTTCATCCCATTATTAATACCTTCAACAAGCTTTTCAATTGCCTGCGGCTGATCGCCTGTGGGTACATATTCCGACTTAAGCTCAAACATTGCCCCACTCCCCTTTCATTCAAAATGCAAGGCAGCCGACAGCAGCCTTGCATCTACTTTTACGAACATCAACAGTATAACATATTGCGACAAAAATGTCAAGCTTATATAAAACATATATTCGTTTATTTATTAATATCTCCAAGCTCATACATTACCATGGACAGTACCGCCTCCCCGGCCGTCTCAGTCCTGAGAATACGCGGGCCAAGCGTTATACATGGTATATTGCAGTCGTGTATATGTTCGATTTCCTCGGGAGTAAAACCTCCCTCAGGGCCTATCATAAAACTTATGTTTACAGGATTTGCGCTTTCTGTTAAAATCTTTTTCAAACAATTGTTTGATTCACATTCATACGGCACAAAGGATAAATCCGCCGTCTGCATTTCCTCAATCGCTTCCCTGAAGGTATGTATCGGTGCAACTTCGGGGAGTATACCGCGTCCGCATTGCTTCGCAGCTTCGTCTGCAATTTTCTGCCAGCGCATCCGCTTTTTTTCACAGTCTGAACCGCTAAGCTTTACAACGCATCTTGAAAGCGCGCAGGGTACAATTCTGACTGCGCCCAACTCAGTATTTTTCTGAATAATGTATTCCATTTTTGACGCTTTAGGAAGCGCCTGATATATTGTCACATTAATATTGGGTTCGGTTTCGTTCTTATTTGAAGCAAGCGCCTTGCATATAACTGCATTATCTGTAATTTTACTGATTTTCGCTTCATAATCCGTTCCTGTACTGTCACAGACAGTTATTATGTCGCCTATTCCCAGCCGCAGAACACGCTTTATATGTGCTGCGTCGCCTGTATCAATCGTAATGCTTCCGTTTACTATCCTGTCCGGCGAAACAAAAAATTTCGGCATTGCCTTACTCCTTTTAAGCTTTTGTGCATCTCATCGCAGCCCAGTCAGCGCTTCTTTTTATACTGCATATCTCAAAGCCGGATGACTTTAGAGCCTCTGTCACATCTTTGATCCTGTCCTCAATTATTCCCGAGGCAATAAACACGCCGCCGGACCTTGTTGCATCATATGCAAAAGGTGCAAGCTCAACAATCACATCAGCAACTATATTTGCAGTCACAACGTCATACTGATTTGACAGTATTCTGTTTCGCAAGGCTTCATCAGAAAGCAGATTTCCAGCCTCTGCTTTGAAAAAATCGCATGCCACGCCATTCTTTTCGGCATTTTGATATGCAATATCGACTGCATTCGGGTCTATATCCACCGCATATGCGCTTTTTGCACCGAGTAATACAGAAATGATGGCAAGAATACCGCTCCCGCAGCCAAGGTCAAGCATGCTGCAGCCTTTGGTAACAGCAGTTTCAAGCTCCTCAATACACATTTTTGTGGTATGATGAGAGCCAGTACCGAAGCTCATACCAGGATTAATAGTAAATACTATCCGCCCATCGGTGTTTGTAACCGGCTCCCATTCAGGATTAACAAGTATCTTTTCACCGATTTTAAGCGGATGAAAATACTGCTTCCAGTTATTTGCCCAGTCTTCCTCATTCAAGCTTCCGGTGTCGATTTCAAGTCTGCCGAATTTGTTTTCGGTATCGTAGCTTTTAAGCTCATCAATTGACTGTCTGACTGCTGAAAGCAACTCCATGCCGTCTGCATTATTGGTAAGATAGAGCTTAACATTTGTTTCTTTATGCATCTTTTCTATAAGCTCATCATCGACATAATCCCAGCATTGTCTGTTATTCTCTAAAAAATCATTAAAATCATTTTCGTCCTCAATAGAAATTCCGTTTATTCCGAGCTGATACAATCTGCCGGAAACAGGTTCAATCCCCTCAGAGGTTGTATAAATAGTAACTTCAAGCCATTCCATATTTTCCTCCGGTATCAGTCAAGATAATCCTTGAGCTTTTTACTGCGCGACGGGTGACGGAGTTTTCTGAGGGCTTTTGCCTCAATCTGTCGTATGCGCTCACGCGTGACATGGAACTCCTTGCCTACTTCCTCAAGCGTACGCTGTCTGCCGTCATCAAGACCAAATCTCAGCTTGAGAACTTTTGCTTCGCGCGGCGTGAGTGTTTTCAGTACATCGACAAGCTGTTCCTTTAAAAGCACAAAGCTTGCCGCTTCTGACGGAGCAGGAGCATCGTCATCGGGAATGAAGTCGCCGAGATGACTGTCCTCCTCCTCGCCTATCGGGGTTTCAAGGGAAACAGGCTCCTGTGAAATTTTAGAAATTTCACGCACCTTTTCCACCGACATATTAAGCTCTCTTGCCAGCTCCTCCGGGGTAGGTTCGCGCCCTAATTCCTGAACAAGCTGCCTTGAAACTCTCACAAGCTTATTAATTGTTTCAACCATATGAACCGGTATACGGATCGTACGTGCCTGGTCAGCTATTGCACGGGTTATTGCCTGTCTTATCCACCAGGTAGCATAGGTGCTGAACTTAAATCCCTTTGTATAATCAAACTTGTCCACCGCTTTTATAAGACCGAGGTTTCCCTCCTGTATCAAATCCAAAAACAGCATACCTCTGCCGACATAGCGTTTTGCAATACTTACAACAAGACGCAGATTTGCCTCTACAAGCTTCTTTTTCGCTTCATCATCGCCCTCAGCCATACGCTTTGCAAGATCATTTTCCTGATTTGCGTCAAGAAGACTTACCTTGCCTATTTCCTTGAGGTACATTTTTACATGGTCATCAATATTGATACCCTCCGGAATTGACAAATCCTCAAGTTCTTCCTTGGATACCTCTATTTCCTCAAGCTCTTTGTCCATGTCATCTACGACTTCAATACCCTCTTTTTCAAAAATATCGTAGACGGTTTCAACCTCCTCAGGCATTATCTCAAATTCTTCGAGGGCCTTTGAAATTTCAATTCTTGTAAGAACTCCGTTCTTTTTCCCGCGCTCAACCAGCGTTTTGACCGTACTCTTTTTACTTTCTAAATCAGACATTACTCATTTCCTCCCAAGTTCATCCCGTAATTTAATCAGCTCCATAATTCTCACGGGATCGTTTTCCCCCTCAAGCAGCAGCTCGATTTTTTCTTTCTTTATATTAGCAATCAGCTCATCGGCAGCGTTTTCACTGTCGGAGTATTGATCATCAATACAAAACACCTTTGACGCGACCTGCATTTCCTCCTCGTTCAGCTCGTTCATCAACAACGCCGGTTCGGGCTCGTGCCCGTTCTCCCACCTTGAATATATAAGACCGGCGAGCTTTTTTAATGTATCTGTTGAAAATTCGTCGCATGAAATCTTTGCAGATATTTTATTATACAGCCCTTTTCCGCTGCAGCACAGGCTCAAAAGCCTGATTTCCGATTCCTCAAGCTTGCCGCCGGCAGAGCTTGTCCTTACGGCAGCGGCGACATTCACCTGCGGAACGCGAATATACTGGTGTTGCTGCTGTGAGGCTATAGAAGCCTTCTTTCTGTATTCTGCATAAATTGCATCTGCGCTGATATCGCTTTCCTTTGAGATTTTTTTGATATATGCGTCAACTTCAATTCCGTCCTTTACCCCTACAAGCGCGTCAACTGCGCTTTCAACATAACCTATTTTGCCTTCCTCCGTATCGAGATTAAAGCTTTTTTTAGCATTTCTCAGCAAAAATTCGCTTGATGGCAGAGCCTCGTCAATCAGCCTGCGAAACATCTGCGCCCCGTTTGCCTTTATGTATTCATCAGGATCCTTCGCACCGCTAAGCTGCAAAACACGAGCCTTTCCGCCTGCTGAGTTAATAATATCAATAGCACGGCGTGTGGCAGCCTGCCCCGCTTCATCGCTGTCATAGCATAATATTATCTCACTGCAGTATTTCATCAGAAGCTTTGCCTGATTTTCTGTCAGCGCGGTTCCGAGCGTTGCTACTATATTATGTATTCCTGCCTGGTATACAGAAATGACATCCATATATCCTTCGCACAATATCATTTTTTTCTCATGCGTCTTTTTTGCAAGATTCAGAGAAAAAAGATTTCTGCCCTTATCAAATACAGGCGTATTTGAAGTATTAAGATACTTCGCCGGCTTTTTGCCGTCAGACATCGGCTTATCAGATAAAATACGTCCTCCGAAGCCTATCACATTGCCGCGCAGATCAATAATCGGAAACATTACTCTGCCGAAAAATCGGTCATAAATTTTACCGTTGTTCATCACAACAACTCCTGCTTCGGCAAGCTCATCATCACGAAAGCCCTTTTTGCGCATATATCCGAGCAGAGCGTCATATTTATCGGGCGAATAGCCGAGTCCGTATGAAATAATAGTCTTATTGCTTATTTTTCTGTTGTAAAGATAGTCCAACCCTGTTTTGCCCTCATTGGATTTTGTGAGCGTATCATAGAAAAACCGTGCGGCAAGCTTGTTGATTTCATATATCCTTTGTTTCCGTTGA
>CAMFCK010000100.1 GCA_945948775.1 uncultured Clostridia bacterium | reverse complement strand
CCATAATAAGCTCCAGCATTTGCTGTTCTATATCCCTTGAAAATGTATAATCACGGTTAAGACTGCTGTCCGCTGCAAACAGCTCATAATTATCCGAATCTATTGCCAGTCTTGTGAGAAATCCCGCTCCCAGTCCTGCTGACACAATACATAATATTACCGCAGCCGCTTTTAAAATCGGCGAATATATAAATCTTCTCATAGTTCTTCCCTTTCTTTACTGCGTTATCTTATATCCTATTCCCCATACTACCTTCAGATACCGCGGTTCCTTCGGATTGATTTCAATCTTTTCACGTATATGACGTATATGTACCGCTATGGTGCTGTCACCAACGACAACATCATCCTCCCATACAGCGCGATATATTTCTTCGGCGGAGAATACCTTTCCACGGTTTCTGCACAAAAGCTCCAGTATCCGGTATTCTATGCGTGTAAGACGCACTTCATTTCCGTCAACAAAAACGGTCTTTGCATCGGTGTCTATCTCAAGACCGTCTATTCTGATTTTTGTAGGCGATGTGCTGATACCTCCAAGCATTGTGTAGCGTCTGAGCTGCGATTTGACTCTTGCCGTCAGCTCGGACGGATTAAAGGGCTTTGTAACATAATCGTCTGCGCCCGCCGTAAGGCCGAGTATCTTGTCGGAGTCCTCCGATTTTGCGGAAAGCAGTATAACAGGAATATTTTTCTTTTCCCTGAGCTTCATCAATGTTTCAAGCCCATTCTGACGCGGCATCATAATGTCAAGGATAATAAGCGAAATGTCTCCGCTCATAACCGCGTCAAGTGCCTCAAGACCGTCATATGCCTTTTCCACCGCATAACCCTCCGCGCGCAGGAAGATTGCGATGCTGTCCACAATTTCTCTGTCATCATCCGCTACAAGTATTTTTATGTTATCCATCAGGCCGCCTCCTTGATTTATATCATAACAAAAAATTTTTAAGCCTTTTTTCATGAATTTCTTAAGTTTTTCTTAATTAATGACTGCGTTTACTGCGCACAGTATTTAATCAGTATTTCCTTATTACCAAAATTATACCTGAGTATAAATCTTCTGTCAAATTTGTTACAAAAATGTTATGGAAATCTGTCGGAATATGTGTTATTATAGTAGTATAGTTTGATTTAAGAGGTATGTTATGAAAAGGATAATAATTTTAACACTAATCGCGCTGTGCTCCATGCATATTTTTGCAGCGGCAGAGGATAATATAAAATTGCAGTATAACGGCGAGCTGCTCGCCCCGGAACAGCCGCCGGTGGTGATAAACGGTCGTACTCTTGTACCTGTACGCGCTGTATGTGATGCAATGGGGCTTGACATAGACTGGAACGACAGCACACAGACTATCCGCATCTGCGATGAGCTGAATCTTATAACTCTCAGAATCGGCAGCACTCAGATTGACATCAACGATGTTTTTGACGTGCTTGACGCAGCACCCGAAATTATCAACGGTGTGACCTGTGTTCCGATCAGGGATGTGGTTGAGCCGTTCGGAGCAACTGTGGCTTGGGATGCACAAAGCCGCACGGTAAGCATAACCGGCAAAAATTCAAAATCAAAGGACGTCTTATCATCAGATGCACCGCAGGAATCAATACATAGCAATTCCCTTTCTTTCTACAGTCAGCCCGACACCGAATGGGGGTTTGCCGCGGGCGGCAGAGGATACTGCTGGGTATGCTCATATGCGATGGTTCTTACTAACCTCACAGGTCAGCGCATTACACCGGTTGATATTGCTGAATATAATATAAATGCAGGAGGCAGCTCCGGCAGCTATATGGCAAGTCATTTTGGTATTGCGGACAGCTTCGGTGCAAAGCTTGTTCCTGCCCTTAGCAAGGATTCGCCGTATTATGCAGGCTATGACGCATCGCGCCGCGGCGCTACCTATATTAACGCAGAAACAGATGACGATGTGCGCGCAGCACTCATTGAAGCTCTTGAGCGCAGTCCGCACGGCATCATGGTGCGTTTTGAGGGATATCCTCACACTATAGTAGCAACGGGATATTGTGAAAACACGGTATACTTTAATGATCCGGCAGGAGAAGATCTGGAAAACGTACCCTTTTCGGATACATGTCTCGCAAAGAATTACAAGCTGACCGATATAAGCTTTATACAGGCGCTTGCATTAAAATAAGTGATTAAGGAGCTGCATTATGCGTGTATTTGATTTTGACGGAACAATTTATGACGGCGAATCATCTGTAGATTTTTTTAAGTACACCCTGCGCCGCCATCCAAAAAATTTCCGTTATCTGCCGCGCGTATTATATATGCTGTCGCGATATAAGCGGCTGAAGGTTTCTTCCGACGAGCTTTTTTGTGCGCTTGAGCGCTATGGTGCTGAGTTTCTTAAGACTATCGGCGATATCAGCTCAGAAATAAGATCCTTCTGGGATATAAATGAACACAAAATAAAGCCTTTCTATCTTAACGACCGCCGTCCGGATGATGTTATTCTCTCCGCGTCACCCGATTTCCTGATAAACGAAGCTGCGCGCAGACTTGGCATAAGCACAGTTATTGCAAGCAAATTCGATTTGGAGCGCGGAAAAGTCATCGATCTTTGTTATCATACAAATAAATGCGAACGCTTCCGCGCCGTTTTTCCCGACGCAAAAATTGATGAATTTTATACCGATTCTGAAAATGACAAGGCAGTATTTGAACTGGCAGACAAGGTCTTTATGGTAAATGGCAATACAATTAAAAGGAGGTACAATAATGAAATATGAAAAATCCTGCGGCGCGGTAATATGGCGCTGCAACAAAGGCATAAGAGAGTATCTTCTTATACTGAATAAAAAGGGAAACGCTTTAGGGCATTGGGGCTTTCCGAAAGGGCATGTTGAAGCAGGAGAGAACGAGGAGCAAACCGCCCGGCGCGAAATTATGGAGGAAACCGGACTTACAGTCGGCAGCTTTGCACCGGGCTTCCGGATGGTAAAGCATTACTGTCCACGACAAAATGTCGAAAAGGACGCGGTATACTTTCTTGCCATGGCAGAGGATACGGATATACATATACAGGCTTGCGAGATTGCGGACTACCTCTGGTGCGGATATGAACGCGCAGCAGTGCTTTCGACATTCGATAAGGATATACTGACAGCCGCCGAAAGCTTTTTATCAGGCAATACCTGAAAACCGGGACGGATTTCGGCATCCGTCCCGGTTTTCAGGTTTTATTTTCATATACACGACACCTTATAAAGCAGCGTCACCGCCTCGGCACGCGTTACGCTGTCAAGCGGCTTTACAGTATTGTCGGTATAGCCGGACAAAATCCCTGCCTTTACCAGCCGCGCCGTATACGTCTTTGCCCATGCAGGTATGCTTGCGGCATCGTCAAAGCCAAGCTCCGCTTCCTCGGTAAGCATCGGCAGAGTTCTTCCTATCATGGCTGCCGCTTCTGCGCGCGTAAGCTTCTCATTCGGTGCGAACAGCAGTCTGTCTTGATCCTGCACGCCGCTGATATATCCAAGCTCATACATTGCAGCTGCTGCGCTTTGCGCCCATGCAGGTATATCATCGTCAAAAATCTTTCCTGCATTTTCATATGCAGAAAGGTCAAGCTTCAAATAGCTTGCAAGCATCATTGCAAATTCTGCTCTTGTGATACTGTTATCCGGCAGGAATGCAAGTCCGTTTTCATCCTCATATCCATTTACTACTCCCGCTCTTGCCATATCGCGTATCATTTCCTTAGCCCAATGCGAGGAAACGTCATAGAAAATATAATCATCATTGATTACCCTGACCGGTATGACAACACTCTTCTGACCGCCGGTAACGGTAATCGTTCCCTCTGCTGTGCGCTCCGCCTGCGCCGTGAAAACTCCGTCCGGGCTTAAAGTGCCTATATTCCCATCAAGCGTATACCTAAAGCTGTTGCTGTCGGTTATAAGCTTATTATATCCGACATAAGCCTCTGCAGAAAGTACGGCGGTACTGCCCGTCTGCAGCGTAAGACTGCTTATGCGGCTGTTGTTTGCCAGCACGGTTATCTCGTCCGGCATATCATATACATAATGCTTGCTGACAGTAGAAATCTCACCGTTTGTTGCAGTCACCTCAGCAACTCCGTTGCCTTTAAACGTGATCACATTTCCGTCGGCCGTACTGTCGCCGGAAACAGAATATGTTACATCTCCTGCGTCCATACCGTAATATGCCGTATCAATTCCTGTTGCTGACAGCGCTGCGCTTGTACCGGACAGATATTTCTGCTGCTGCGGTGTTACATAAATGCTTTTTAATATGCCTGAGCGTTCATTTACATTCTTCAGGAATATAAAATTCGTCACCTGACGCAGGCTGCCGTCAGACGGTGAATTAATGACTGCAATTTCATCTGCGCCGGGATATACTCCGGAAATAGAAGTCGAGCCGCCTCCGTCAAGATTTATCGCGTCAACGCATCCAAGCTCCAGAAGCCGCGCCGCAAGCGTTTTTAGCTGCACTCCGTAGCTATAGCCGGTCTGCCTGCCGTCAATTACATAAAAAATCACATTCCCTGTTGCAGTAATTCCCACCGCCGTACGCGGTGCTGCGCCGCTTGGGAAGCCGGATCCGGCAACTCCGTCCTTAATAAGCGTTTCTCCCTCGC